>DATKTB010000001.1:0-3393 GCA_035531355.1 Minisyncoccota bacterium
TATTCTCGAACTGATAAATCTCTCCGATAAAGCCCGCCATTTTCCCGATCAACTTTCGGGGGGAGAAAAACAACGTGTTGCTATCGGCCGCGCGATCATTAATCAGCCTGATCTCATTATTGCTGACGAACCAACGGGAAATCTTGATCCGATTAATACCTATGAGATTGTCGAGATACTAAAAAAGATTAATGAATTAGGAACGACTATTATCATTACGACTCACAATAAAGGCGTTATTGATGCTATCGGGAAACGGGTCATAACTATTGATCGCGGACGTCTCGTGCGTGATGATGTGGATGGAAAGTATATACTATAGGTATGAACTGGATGCTAACAAAACGGGTGCTAGTGGGAGGCGCAAAGAATTTTTTACGCGGTGGAGCAGTCTCGGTGGCTACGGTCCTTATTATGACGGTAACCCTCTCAATAATCGGCGCGCTCATTTTCCTTTCCGCACTTCTTACGTTTACGTTAAATACAATCAAAGAAAAGGTTGATGTTTCGGTTTATTTTGTCACCAGCGCATCCGAAGCAGATATCCTCTCCGTGCAAGCTCAAATTGAGAAATTGCCGCAAGTGGCAAGTGTTGCATATACCTCAGCCGCTGATGCGCTTACGGCATTCCGCGGCCGGCACGCAAATGATCAGCTGACACTTCAGGCACTTGATGAGCTCGGGGGAAACCCGCTCGATGCATCACTCGAGATTCGTGCGAAAGATCCTTCAGAATATGGAAGCATCGTAAGTTTCCTCGAGGCATCGCCCGCACTTTCGTCTGGAGGAAATTCTATTGTCGATCGTATTAATTACACGCAAAATAAAGATGTTATTGATCGATTGTCTCTCGCGATACAAGCAACACGCGAGGTTGGTTTTGCCACCGTCTTCCTATTTGCCATTGCGTCCATTCTTATCGCATTTGCAACAATCCGGCTCGCTATCTATGTTGCGAAAGACGAAATAGCGGTTATGCGCCTCGTTGGAGCAAGTAATGCCTATATTCAGGGTCCATTTATTGTAACGGGCATCATTACTGGTATTTCCGCGGCACTTATAGTGCTCATTCTCCTTCTGCCGGCGACATGGTACGTAGGGTTGAAAACCGTCAGCTGGTTCGGCGGCTTTAATCTCTCAAGCTATTATCTAAATAATTTTGGTCTCATTTTTGGCATTCTCATGCTGTCGGGTATTGCCTTGGGGGCAGTCGCATCAGTCTTTGCCATTCATAGATATCTGAAAGCATAGTATGGCAAAGGAGCAGCATAAATACATATTCGTCCTGGGCGGCGTTATGAGCGGTGTGGGAAAAGGAGTCGTTACCAGCTCAGTCGGCCTTCTTCTCGAAGGGAAGGGGTATTCAGTAAACTTGGTTAAGGTTGATCCGTATCTAAATGTTGATGCGGGTACGATGAATCCTACTGAGCACGGAGAAACGTTTGTACTGCGAAGCGGACTCGAGACGGATCAGGATATGGGTAATTATGAACGTTTTCTCGGTCGCGATCTTACGAACGAGGATTATATGACCAGCGGTATGGTATACCGATCGGTTATCGATCGAGAACGGGCGCTTGAATACGGCGGGAAATGCGTGGAAGCTATTCCGCATGTACGGGATGAAATCCTGCAACGCATCCTCGCGGCGGCCAACCATAACCGGAGTCGTATTTCGGTTATCGAAATCGGGGGCACCATCGGCGATTTTCAGAATGAACTCTTTATTGAAGCGGCGCGCGTATTAAAGCTTCACCAGCCTGACGATGTCCTTTTTGTGATGGTGTCGTACCTTCCGACTCCCGGAACGCTCGGAGAAATGAAGACAAAGCCAACACAGACGGCGGTGCGGGATCTCAACAGTTACGGCGTCCAGCCGGATTTCATTATCGCTCGGTCGAAAGAACCTATTGATGCGAAGCGCAAGGAGAAGCTTGCGATTTGGTGCAATGTGCACAAAGACCGCATTATCGCGGCACCGGATATTAAAAGCATCTATGACGCGCCCCTTAATTTTGAAAAGGATAAACTGAGCGAAGCGCTCCTTTTGGCACTCAAGTTATCTGAAAAGAAAAAGACATCACTCACTGCGTGGAAGAAGTTTGCCGCGGCGGTAAAAAATACCGAAGCTCCGGAAGTGCGTATTGCGATTGTGGGAAAATATTTCGATACGGGTGACTTTGTTCTCTCCGACGCCTACCTCTCAGTTATTGAGGCGATTAAGTTTTCTGCGGCAACTCTTGGATTGCAACCGAAGATTGTCTGGGTAAATTCAAAAACTATCGAGAGCGGCGGTGCGAAAGCGCTCGCAACACTTACGGACTATGACGGTATTATTGTGCCGGGCGGCTTTGGCGAAAGCGGTATTGAGGGAAAGATTAAGACCATACAGTTTGCACGGGAGCATGGTATCCCGTATTTCGGCCTTTGCTACGGCATGCAACTTATGGTCGTCGAATATGCACGCAATGTGTTAGGACTTATTGATGCGAATACGACCGAAATAAAAAAGAACACCACTCATCCGGTCGTTGATGTCATGCTCGAGCAGAAGAAAAATATTGCGACTAATACCTATGGCGGTACGATGCGTCTCGGTGCCTACCCGTGTCTTTTGAAGAAGGGGACTATTGCGCGTGGTGCGTATAAAAAAGAACAAATTGAGGAACGGCATCGCCATCGGTACGAGATTAATCCGGCCTATATACAACAACTTGAAGCGGCAGGACTCATTTTCTCAGGCACCTCTCCTGATAGCGTTTTAATGGAAATTACGGAGCTTCCTCGCACGGTGCATCCTTTTATGCTGGGGACACAATTTCATCCTGAACTTCAGGCACGTCCGCTTTCTCCCCACCCGTTATTTACGGAGTTTTTGAAAGCCGCTCACTCCAAAAGAATTAAGAAATAGCGCGGATTGCTTCCGTAAGGGTATCAACCTGTTCAAAAAATTGTTTGGTACGCACGTCGCGCGGGCGTGGAAGAGTAACGGTCAGCACTTTCTCTACGTGGCCCGGATGCGCACCCATGATAATAATCTGATCAGATAATTCGACCGCGTCCGGGATAAGATGATTCACCATAAGAATGGTCATATGATTGTCTCGCCATATCTTTAAAAGATCTTCCTTCAATGCTTCTGCTGAGATAGTGTCGAGACTTGAGAATGGTTCATCCATAATGAGAAGATCGGGAGCGAGCGCGAGTGCGCGAGCAAGTCCGACCCGTTGGTGCTGTCCGCCGGAAAGCGCAGAGGGATAGTGGTGTGCAAGATGCTCAAGGCCGACTTCTTTTAATTTTGCAAGTGCGATCCGTTCGCGTTCGGTACGACGCATGCCATCCATATGAAGACCGAATGCGACATTATCAAGTGCTGAAAGCCATGGAAAGAGC
>DATKTB010000002.1:0-5637 GCA_035531355.1 Minisyncoccota bacterium
AGTAGATATTAGTATTTTGTCAAGCAAGCAAACTATCAACGACTGCTTTGACATCGCCGCCATCAGCTTTCCCTTTGAGTTCTTTCATGAGCGCTCCGGTAAATTTTCCTGCATCTGCTTTATTTTTGATATTGAGTTCAGCCATTTTCGCTTTCGCAATAGTCATAATTTCTTCCTGACTCATTTGGGCTGGGAGGTACGTTTCAATAAGTGCGAGTTCTGCCTTCTCTGGATCCGCGAGGTCTTGGCGGGATGCTTTTTCAAACTGCTCAATAGAATCTTTACGCTGATTTGCGGCACGTTTGAGTACCGCAAGCGCCTCTTCGTCCGTCAAGAATTCATTCGGCTTGCGCTTTTTGGCAACCACTTCGTTGGTCATAAGCGTGACGAGTGAACGCAGGGTGCGCAACCGTACTTCGTCATGCGCACGGAGCGCATCAGGAATCGATTTTTTCAACATTTCGTGTATGGGCATAGGACAGAGTATACTACAGGTATGAGTATTTTCGCGATTGCCCTTGTCGTACTCTTCTTGCTTTTCGTACAAAGTATTGGTTTATATTTTATATTTCGCCGCCGAGACGTACCTGAAAAAGAAGATGGGAATGGCATGGTCCTTCTCCAACAACAGATGCAGGAACTGGGGCGTACGCTTGATGCACGCGTCTCAGAGTCGTCCCGCGCGATGCAGGAAAATTCCCATCGTCAATTTTCAGAAAGCGCTCGTCTCATTAAGGAAATCACCACTGAGCTTACTTCGGTGAAGGAAATCGGTCGGCAGACGCAAACCTATGCGGAACAGCTCCAGTCGCTTCAGGACCTCCTGAAAAATCCGAAACAGCGCGGGATTCTCGGCGAATACTATCTTGAGACAGTATTACGAAACGTCATGTCACCGGAGGATTATAAAATCCAGTATCCGTTTAAAAATGGGGAAATTGTGGACGCGGTCATCATCATTAATAAAAAACTGGTTCCCGTGGACTCGAAGTTTTCGCTCGATAATTACAACCGTTTTGTGAGCGCGCCCGTCGGGACACCTGAACGTGCTGCTGCGGAAAAAGCGTTCGTAAACGATCTCAAATTGCGCATTACCGAAACAGCGAAATATATCCGTCCTGAAGAAGATACGATGGACTTTGCTTTCATGTTTATCCCTTCCGAAGGTATCTATTATGACCTCCTAACCAACCAGATTGGTGGCGGCAGTGAGGAAGAAAATCTTATTCAGCGAGCGGCGAGTAAATACAAAGTCATCATCGTCTCGCCAACTTCATTTCTGGCGTACCTTCAGACGGTTATGCAGGGACTGAAGGCACTCCAGATAGAACAGAAAGCCGTCGACATTCAAAAGCGGGTAGGGGAGTTGGGAAAGCATATTGGCGCGTATGAAGAATTTTATAAAAAACTCGGCACTTCACTCGGCACCTCGGTTAGTCACTGGAACGCGGGTTATAAAGAACTTGGAAAGATAGATAAAGATGTTTATCGCATCAGTGAGGCAAAAATCGGTATAGAACCTACGCTTCTCGAGAAGCCAAACGAAGGTATTGACTAATTTATAGCACCGTGCTATAAATTACCCCAGAAGAGAGCTCATTCGGAGCATCTCGTTTGGGAGAATTGAAATGATTACCCGGATCATGGTTTTTGTGGTAGCGCTGAGCTTCATTGGACTCCTTTGCTTCGTTCTGAGAGTTCCGGCCAGCACCAAGGAACAAGAGAGAAATCGTTTTCTCCTTCTTTCCGCCACTGTACTCTCAGTGCTTTGGGCTGGAATGTTCCTATGCTTCTCTTCACCCCTCCAAGGCCTTCAGGAAGGAGAAGGGTACGTGGTTGTTTATTCAAGGATGACTGGACCCAGTGAGTGGGTGGCACTCGTCCGAAGCGATGACGTAAACCTTCGAACAGGAGAGTACGATTACATAGTCGTCCGGAGAATGGATTCTCCACTTCCGAAGAACTTCCACGAGCACAACGGGAAGCCTCAGGAATTCATCAAGGGCAACCCATATTTGCAGTACATAACTATTCAGTGAATCTCGTTCTTAAGGCCGTACAGAAAACCTGTGCGGCCTTGTCTTTTACATAGAAGAATGCTAGATTGGGAGGACTATGGAAGTGGCCGTAATCAAGACAGGCGGGAAGCAATATGTCGTCCAAGCGGGCGATACTATTTCAATAGAGAAGCTCCCGGGTGATCTGAAAAAAGGCGACTCAGTTGTCTTTGGCGAGGTGCTCCTCGTCGACAACGGCTCGGACACGACCATCGGTGCGCCAGTTATCAAGGGCGCTGAGGTCAAGGGCACTGTTGTTCTCGCCGGGAAGGCAAAGAAAGTTGAAGTGGTTAAGTACAAGCCGAAAAGTCGTTATTTTAAACGCAACGGTCATCGTCAGCCGCTCCTCAAGGTGCATATCGACTCGATTTCGTAAATCGATTTCTTATACTTCTCTCATATTCGAGAACAGACTTCGCAATTATTTGCGGTTCGTTTAGTCTATTCATTCACAACATTACATATGCAAATAGGAAGATGGAATCATCAGTCAGGGGACGGAAGCGCACACAGTAGTGGGCGTTCTTCTGATTCTCACTCATCGGGCGCACGACGTTCCGGAGGAACGTATACGCCACGTCGTCCAGACTCGTCGAGTCGTTCAGGAGGTCGTCCTCCTGCACGTAGCGGCTATGGGCGCAGTGGCGGTTTTAGCAGTGGGCGTGGTCGTGCACCATCGCGTGGTCGCGGTTTCGGAACGTTTGGCGAGACGGAATCTGAAATTGCCAAGTTTACTAATAAATCTGTTGTCACGACTGAAGAGCCAGTCTTTGTTCCTGAACACAGGTTCTCGGATTTTGATATCAATGCTCATCTGAAAGCAAATATCCTCGCGCACGGCTATAATCGTCCGACACCTATTCAAGACAAGTCGATCCCGCACGCTTTGCTCGGACAGGATATTGTCGGTCTTGCGGCCACCGGTACCGGGAAGACTGCGGCATTCCTTATCCCGCTTATCGATAAGGTCATGAAGCAAAAAGGGGAACGTATTCTTATTATGGCCCCGACTCGCGAACTCGCGGTACAGATTGAGCATGAGCTTGCCGGATTTGCGAAAGGACTCGGTTTCCGCGGCATGGTTGCGGTGGGAGGCGCTAATATTGGACCTCAAATATCACAGCTTCGCCATGATCCTGCATTCGTCATCGGCACCCCCGGACGATTGAAGGACTTGATGGAACGCCGTGCACTCATTCTGACGGACTTCGGTACGGTTGTTCTCGATGAGGCTGATCGCATGCTCGACATGGGCTTTATTGAAGATATGCGCATGATTATGCAAAAGATGCGTAAAGAGCGTCACACCCTCTTCTTCTCCGCAACAATGTCGAAAGATATCGAACGTCTTATCGGAGAATTTCTCTCAAACCCGGTAGTTATCTCAGTAAAGACGACCGACACTCCTTCAACGATTGATCAGGATGTCGTTCGTATTCCGCGCGGTGCAGATAAATTCGAAGTGCTCGTCGACCTTCTTCAGAATCGCGACTTTAGCAAAGTTCTTGTGTTCGGGCGCACGAAATTCGGGGTGGAAAAGCTTGCAAAAGAGCTTTCTCGAAAACACATTCACGCAGAAAGCATTCACGGTAACAAGACACACGGCGCCCGTATCCGCGCGCTCGAAGCGTTCAAGCAAGGGAAGGTGACTGCGCTCATTGCAACTGATGTTGCCGCTCGCGGTCTCGACATCCCTGCAGTGACCCACGTTATCAATTACGATCTCCCATCGACGTATGAAGACTACGTGCACCGCATCGGCCGTACCGGCCGTGCAGCCCATAAAGGCAAGGCGCTTACGTTTGTTGGAGGCAGGTAATCTCGATTTTACTATCAAATAAAAAAACACCCGTGCGGGTGTTTTTTTATTTAGGCTTCTTTTCGATTGCTAAAGGCGGCGCGGAGCGTTTCGGCATCGGAATATTCAAGTTCGCTTCCCGTTGCAAGGCCGCGTCCAAGTACGGATATCTTTAGTTTGTCGCGATAAGGAGTGAGTAATTGACGCACGTAATCGGCAGTATGTTCGCCCTCACTGGTTGCAGAGAGCGCAAGGACAATTTCTCGTAGTCCAGCCGTCAGACGTTTTTCAACGGCTCGGATGAGTTCCTTTTCGCGAATACCTCCTTTACCGGAGAGAGTCAGTACGCCACCAAGTACAAAATAGCGTCCCCGATACGTACCGGCGCGTTCAAGCGCAGAAAGATCCTGATCTTTCTCAACGAGCATCAGTTCGGCGTCATTGCGCTTCGGATCAGAGCAATACGTACAGACAGTTGCAGTGGTTCCATTGTAGAAATGGAGACATTCAGGGCATTGTCGAACAGCTGAACCAAGCGAGTTGATAAGCTCTGCAAGTTTCGTCCGTTCGCTCGCGGGAGTCGCGAGAAGGTGGTAGACAAAACGTTTCCCCTGCCGCGGACCGATACCGGGTAAACGAGCGAGTGCACGAGCGAGCTCATCAATGTGATCCATTAAAATTCTCCGGCAAGACCGCCGTACCCTGAGGTATCCATCGATTGGAACGTTGCCCGCTTCTCATCAAAATAGAGCTCAGCACTTCCGGTGGGCCCGTTTCGGTGCTTTTCAATGAGAATTTCAGCAACGCCCGGACGATCGCTCTCTGGATTGCGTTTGTCTTCACGATGGATGAACATCACCACATCGGCATCTTGCTCGATACTTCCCGAGTCACGAAGATCACTCAATCGCGGTCGGCCGCCGCGCTGTTCGACGGCACGCGAAAGCTGAGAGAGCGCAATGACCGGAACTTCAAGCTCCCGAGCAAGTGATTTCAACGATCGTGATATTTCTGTGACTTGCTGTACGAGCGAATCAGAAGCCTTTGTTGATGTCGGTGCCATGAGTTGAAGATAATCGACCACAATGAGCCCGATGCCGCGTTCACGCTTCAGGCGTCGTGCAACTGCACGCATCGCAAGAATGTTATTCCCGGGTTTGTCATCAATAAAAATAGGGGCTTTTGAGAGAGTCTCCAGAGCGTCTCGTATGCGACCGAAATCATCTTCGCTTCTGACTTGACCGGTACGCAATTTCCACGAATCAACAAAAGATTCAGACGCAAGCATACGGTCGATAAGTTGTTCCGAACTCATTTCAAGCGAAAAGATACCCACCGGGACATTGTGCCGGACGGCCGCATTCCGAGCGATATCGAGCGCAAGAGACGTTTTACCCATCGAAGGGCGCGCCGCAAGGATGACCAAATCAGAAGGATGAAATCCGGAAAGAAGGTTATCGAGAGCAGGGAAGCCTGAAGGCACGCCGCGAATACCGTCTTCTTTCTTTGAGAGCGCCTCGATGCGATCCCAGGCCTCATGAACCTTGTCGCCAATTGCCGTAAATTTATGCGCGGCCGAAGCGTTCCCGATAGCGTAGATGCTTTTTTCAGCCTCATCCAATACTTCCATCGTTTCGCGCCCATCATCATACGCAGATTCAGAAATAGTATATGCCGCATCAATGAGTGAGCGCATTAAAAATTTACGCGATACTAATTCAGCGTAGTGAGAGAAGTTTCCGGGTGCGGGCGCTGATCCGGCAAGTTCGGCGAGGTAGCTCC
>DATKTB010000003.1:0-2746 GCA_035531355.1 Minisyncoccota bacterium
TGTCGCGGCCTTCCCCGTTTATGCGCTCAACTTCTGCACAAGGTGATCAAGCGCGTTTTCCTTAGTATTTTCCGGCATAGTTCTTTATGTTCGGTTAAGACTGTTAATCTGCCGAATGCGAGAATGAACGAATCCCGGATACACCACTCCTAAAGATCGAACCATTGCGAAGAATATCAATTGTGCAGTGAAAGAAAGATGAATATCATGTTTTCCCGCTCCACTCGCTTGAGAAGTCGGCACTCACCTCATTCGGCACCTCCGACATACCACTCTCTTTTCCGTTATGTTTCCCCGGGGGCAAGATAATTTTGACATTCGTTCCTTTCCCTACGGCGCTCTGGATGCGTATTTTCCCGTGATGGAGTTTTACTAGCTCACTCACAATAGTGAGCCCAAGTCCCGAGCCCGCACCGCCGCTTCGCGTGCGCGCCCGATCGCCGCGATAGAACGGCTCGAAAATGCGGAAGAGATCCTCGCGTTGGATACCGACGCCCGTATCGCTCACACTAAGCTCGAGCAAACCGAGCGCGTCGGGACCGATCGTAATATTGATTTCTCCTTTGTCGGTGTGGTGTATGGCGTTTTTCATTATGTTCATCACGATCTGTTCAAGTGCGGACGGATTACCCCATGCGGTGCGTTTTTTGTCGGCGCTGATATGAATCTGCAACGACTTCTTGCGCGCTTTGTGCGCGAGCTTTTCGGTAACACGGTGCGCCATCTCGCCGAGGTCTACGTTTCTAAACGGCAGGTGCTCTGGCCGGATAAGTGCATTGAGCGAAAGGAGGTTGTTGATAATGTCCGATATGCGATCAAGCTCTTCAAGATTGCTTAAGTGTACCGCGCGCGATGCCTTGGAAACGTCGGCATTAAGTAGCCAGACTTCAGTATTCGTTTTTATTATCGAGAGCGGTGTTCGAAGCTCGTGCGCGATATTGCCGATGAATTGTTTTTGTGCGACGAGTGCGTTTCGCGCCGGTGCGAGAGTGAACCGCGCGACAAAGTAGCCGAAGAGGGCCGTTAACATAATGATAAGTGTCGCCGCGCCGACGATTTCACGGGTTCGCGCCGCTTCGAGTTCAAATAGGATATCCGTGGGAGAAAGGATTGGGGTTGGGGAAGTAAGCGCTGTGGCTATTGCCGTTACCATACCGCTCACGATGTCGTGATAGAGAATGACCATGGCGCCCACCAGAAGTAGGAGCACCAGCGTCGCGTACGCGACTTGAATGGCAATGACATTTATTTCGGTCCGAACGAACAAGTCGTCGCGGTACCTACGCGCGAAGTCGGTAGCCAATGCCGCGAACCGTTTCGAGTATGCTCGGAGTCTCTCCTGTATCCAACTTACGGCGAAGATTTTTGACATGGACGTCGATGACATTACTAAATGATTCATAATTGAAATCCCAGAGATGCGCGAGCAAGTCTTCGCGATTTGCCACTTCGTTTGGGTGCCGCAGGAAATACTCGAGGAGCATGAATTCCTTCAGGGTGAGCGCGAGCGGCTTGCCGTCTTTCGTAGCCGTATAGTCGCTCGAATTGAGCGTAATATCACCCGCACTGAGAATCTCCGGGAGCGCTTCCGCCGGTCGCCGCAGAAGCGCATGAATGCGCGCAAGCAGTTCCTCGAACGCAAATGGTTTTACAAGGTAATCATCCGCGCCCGCAAGGAGTAGCTCTACTTTTACCTCGGTTTCGGCGCGGGCGGTGAGCACCAGTATTGGCAACACGATGTTGCGAACACGCATCTCGCGGCATATCGCATAGCCATCGAGCGAAGGCAACATGAGATCAAGTATCACGAGATCGTAATCCTGATAGTGAACAGAGATACGTGTGAGCGCTTTCTCTCCGTCATCGATAGTGTCGACGGCATATCCTTTCGCCGTCAGTCCGCGAGCGATAACCCCAGCAAGCTTCGGCTCATCTTCTACAATAAGTATACGCATAGTGAGTGGATGTCATGAGTAACTGCACACCTATCCATTAAAGAGGAAACCCCATGAAGCATTCATGAATTTTCTCTATGGATAAAGACGGGCGGCATGTCGGATGCTTACATCGTATGCACAAATGCGTAATTCCACACCATCATCTTCATAAGATTTCTTATGAGATACTATCTATATAATGCCACGCAACGAATCCTTCCCTGTACCAAAAACGACAAAAACTGCTCCAGAGGGATTCCCGCGGAATAGTCTGAGCCCGGAGATACGCAAAGAAACGCTTGCGACTTTTGCGGCGATCAAAAAAGATCCGGAAAGCTTTATAGATAAAGGTGGTGCCGGTTCGATACATAGGCTTCCGGGAGGCATTTGTATGAAAATACCGCTCCCACATTACGAACGGCATCAAAAAGAATTCAAACTGAAATTGGGAAATCTGCTCCCTGAAGAAGCTTCCTTTTTGAAAAAAGTTTCGGGCAGTATGCACCACGGCGTTCGTGCTCCTCGCTTTCTTGGATTAGTCACGAGTGAAGAATTTTCAGCCATTCTCATGGAAGAGCTCCCGGCGGTAAATCTTCAAAAAATTATAAATGGCGTTGAAAAACTGCCGAAAGAGTTTCATTTTGATGCTTTTTTTAAAGCAATTGAGGAGTACCTTGAATTCCTTCACCGCGATATGGGAATCGTGCACGGAGATTTCGATTCGCGAAATGTGATGGTCGACCGGGAAACCGGTGCCCCTTATGTGATTGATTTCGGTCGCTCAAAGATTTTAGAGCGACTTCCTGAGG
>DATKTB010000004.1:0-8931 GCA_035531355.1 Minisyncoccota bacterium
GTTGTTGCAGAAATTAGCGCAGGACTTATCGCGGCTGGAGCGGCGGCAGCGGCAGGATACTATTTTTATGGAAGCTCTACCGCAAAGAAACATCGGAAAATAGCGGCGAAATGGGCAATAAAAATGAAAAACGAAGTGGTACGGGAAGCGAAACGTCTCGAAAAAATAAACGCAAAAGAATTTGCAAAGATTGTCGACACCGTCGCCCGCACCTACCAGGGAGTTCGTTCTATTAACGCAAATGACGTGCAGCGCGCGGCGAATGAACTAAAATCAAACTGGGAAATCGTGCAGAATGAAATTCAGAAGACCGTCCGAAAAAGTGTTCCGTCTGCAAAGAAAATCGCAAAAAAAGTAGTTGCGAAAACGACGGTGGCAAAGAAAAGAAAGAGCCGATAAATACCGTCATCAGCAAAAAATACACACGTGCTTTTGCACGTGTGTATTTTTTATAGCTTCTCATTCACTCACTTGCGGAGAAACATGCACCACTGAAAGAAAAATGGAGAGTACCAAAGGTCCCAGAATAAATCCAAGCGGTCCAAAGAAGAAAATACCGCCCAGGATGGAAAAGAGTACGAACACCGGCGAAATAGCGAGCCCTCTCCCAAAGAAGTATGAGGTCAGTATATTATCAACGAGCATAATGATACCCACACCAACAAGTGCGAGACCGACCGCAGAAATAACATGTCCTTCTACATAGAGATAGAGAACTGCCGGTATGAATGCGAAGGGAGTTCCGAGTCCGGGAATGGCTCCAATGATACCGCCCATACTGCTCCACAGCAGTGCATTCGGTATGTTAAAGATCGCAAAGGCGGCCCAAATGCCGAGCCAGCGAATGAGCGCATTGACGAATGTTCCCTGTATGACAGACGTAATCGTCGTGTACATGTTTGCCAAGACCTCGCGGGTTGTTTCGAGTCCCAACGGGCTCACCTTCGAAAAAGAAGCGACCATTCGACGTCCATCGCGCAAAAAGAAAAAGAATGCGAGAAGCATCAAAAACGTTTCAAAGATAATATAGAACGTTTGATAGACGAGAGATCCTAAATTATTAGAAATCAGTACCAGTATATTTCCTATGTAGGAATAGATGTTGAAGGTAAATCCAGGAAACAGTTTCTGGAGTGGGCTTTCAATAAATGTTTGTACACTGTACAGGTAGTTGGTTCCATTTCCCTGCATGCTTAGGTAAAGACCTGATGCTTCATTATAAATCTGCATGCCTAAGAAGAAAATCGGTACGATGAAAAAGAGGAGTACGAGCGCAACCGTAAAAACAGCAATAGAGTTTTTCCATCCGCCAAGTTTCTGAGTCACATATTCATACGGCCGATGCAACAAGATGGCGAGGACAGCGGCAAGGGAGAGAAGGGAAAGAAAAGGGGAAAATACAAAAAAGAGAAGCACCGAAATACCAATAAACAAGATGGGGAGCGAGAGACTCTCTAATCTATGTTTAGACATACCCTATAGCGTACCACAAATGTGGTATCGTAATTCTATGAATCACCCCAAGCCTGTCCTTGTCTCCGGCATAAAGCCGACTGGAGATCTGCATATTGGCAACTACTTCGGCGCAATGCGCCAGCAGGTCGAACTCATCAAAGAAGGGAAATACCGTCCATTCATTTTCGTTGCCGACTACCATGCCCTGAACTCCGTGCACGACGCCGAAAAAATGCGCCAGCGGACACGCGAGCTTGTATTGGCGTACCTAGCTATCGGCCTCGATCCGGAAGAAATCACCTGTTTCAAGCAATCAGACGTGCCGGCATGTACTGAACTCTGTTGGATTTTCGATTCAATCACCACCATGCCGTACTTAAAACGGGCACACGCCTACAAAGATGCGGAAGCGAAAAATCAAGAAATCAGTGTTGGCACTTTTAATTATCCGATGCTCATGGCGGCTGACATCCTTCTCTATGACGCCGCAATCGTTCCGGTAGGACAAGACCAAAAACAACATGTTGAATATGCGCGCGATACGGCAGAAAAATTTAACCGCACCTTCAAAACCGATATCTTTCAACTTCCAGAGCCCTATATTCTTCCGGACGTCGCGATTGTACCAGGCACCGATGGACGGAAAATGAGTAAAAGCTATGGAAATGTGATTCCGCTTTTCGCAACCACTGATGAACTCAAAAAGACAGTCATGAGCATCGTGACCGATTCCTCCGGCGAACGTCCAGAAAATGTGTACGCGCTCCACAAGCTTGTACGGAGCACACCGGAACTTGAGAGTCTGTACCACGAGCACCGTGGTAATTACAAAAAACTCAAGGAACTGCTCTTCGAAGATCTCAACCAGTACTTCACTCCAATCCGTACACGGTATGAGGAACTTCGAAATGACCCGCAGATCGTTGAGGAAGTTCTGGAAAAGGGAAAACGGGAAGCCCGTAGGGTAAGTGAAAAAAAGATGGAACACGTTCGTCGTACCATTGGAGTCGCCCTATAAAAACTTGACAGCCTCCGTAGGAAATATTGACTTTATTGCATAACCCGGTACTATCGTGCCGGGACCCGTCCGCGGGAATTGTACTTTTTGTATCAAGGAGACATTCAATGTCCATAGAGAAGAAAGACCTTTGTTTCAGTGATTCAATGGCTTTCCTTGCGCCTCCGGGGCAACCACCACTCTTTGAAAGAGGGGAGCGCCCAGCAGGCATATCGCTCGCCCACCTGACGACCGTGCCGCCGATAGCTTCAATGGAAAATTTCGAAGCGGCATATACGGAACACTGCACTTTCCGGGCGCTGGCACTTTCAAACCCCGATGTGCATGAGGTGCTCACACAAAATGACGTTAACAGACCGGGGAGCACCGGATTGCTCTTTGGTATGCAACAGGTGCCCAAAAATATGTCCTTCAAAAAAGTTCATGCCCTGAGTGAAGTAGGCATACGAGTCATGACACTCGCCTACAAGACAGCCAATGAGTATGGTGGCGGCTTTGCAAGTGAAAGCGGGCTCACTGAATACGGGAAGGACCTCATCGAGTGGATCGCGGAGTGTGGCATGTTGCTCGACCTGTCGCATGCAAACCACAAAACAGCAGATGATGCACTCGAGTTCATCAGGGAAGAGCAACTCCTGATGAGACCGATGGCCAGTCATTCTGGCTGTGCATCCGTATACGCACATCCGCGAAATCTGAGAAATGACGTGATACGGGGTATCACAAAAGAAGGCGGTTATATCGGTATACCGCTCATAAATTTCTTCCTGGGGGCGGAACCCGGTATTCCTCTTCTCAACTTCTTTCGCCATGTGGAGTATGCGGTAAATATAGCCGGCAGTAAGGCGGTGGGTATCGGGTCTGATTGTCCTCACACCGACATGACTCTGCGGCAAGCTGAGAACCAGTTCACCTACATGACCCGTATGCTTGAGAGCCAGGGTTTGTTTGGGGAATACTTTCCTGACCGCCCGGAAAAGATCATTCGAAATGGAACTCAGCTATTCAATATTCTACAGAGAAGATTGTCCAAAGATTATTCAACTGCCATAGTCGAAAATCTTTGCAAGAAAAGTTTCAGCTCCTATCTTGAGCGTGCGCTCCCGCGTTGAAATCTGCCAAACACCCTGCAACGATTTTTGTTGCAGGGTGTGTTATTTTATAGGTATATGGAACGAACGTTTATAGGTGAATTGGGAAAACATCCGGGAGAGACGGTTTCGATTTCTGGCTGGGTGGATGTCCGCCGCGATCAGGGGAAAATGGTCTTCTTTGATTTTCGAGATCGAAGCGGGCTCGTACAAGGGGTAGTACTCCCCGGGAGCCCTGCTATGGAAACCGCGAAAGAACTTCGAAACGAGTACGTAGTGGCCGTCGAAGGAATAGTGAACAAACGTCCTGAAAAGAATATCCAATCAGACCGATTGAACGGCGCTATTGAACTCGAAATACGAGGTATTACCGTTTTGAATGCTTCTGAACCAATGCCGTTTGATATCTCAGGAGACACAAGTGGCATTGATGAGAGCGTCCGAGCAGAGTATCGCTATCTGGATCTTCGTTCACAACGCATGCAAAAAAATATGCAGGTACGAAGTGAATTCATTCGTCGGTGCCGCGAGCATCTCTTTGCAAAATATTTTATTGAAGTTGAAACTCCAATCCTTACGGAATCGACCCCTGAAGGTTCCCGCGACTTCGTCGTTCCGTCTCGTCTGCAAGCAGGAAAATTTTATGCGCTCCCGCAATCCCCACAACAATATAAACAGCTCCTGATGACCGCCGGGTTTGAACGATATTTCCAAATTGCACGATGTATTCGCGATGAAGATCTTCGCGCCGATCGCGGATTTGAACATACGCAACTCGATATGGAGATGTCCTTTGTCACCATGGAAGATGTTATGGCCGCAGTCGAAGATATGATTAGTACCGTTGTGGAGGCGATGGGGCATACGATTAAAGAAAAACCATTTCCGCGCATTTCCTACAAAGACGCCATGGAAAAATATGGTGCCGATAAATTTGATCTACGAACACCTGAAGAAAAAGAGAGAGGAATTCTTGCGTACGCATGGGTCGTTAATTTTCCTTTCTTCGAGAAAACAGAGCAGGGTGGATGGACCTTCACTCACAATCCGTTTTCGATGCCAATTCCCGAACATATCGAGTGGTTACTGAAGGGTGAACACATTGGAGATATTCTGACGACCCAGTACGATCTCATCTGTAACGGATATGAATCAGGTGGCGGTTCTATTCGAGCACACAAACCAGAAATTCTTGAAGCGGTCTATAAAGTTATGGGCTTCAGTACGAAAGAACTGGAAGATCGCATCGGCCATATGCTTAAAGCCTTTCGCTATGGAACACCGCCGCACGGCGGCATCGCACTTGGTATTGAACGCAACATCATGAATCTCACGGGCGAAACAATGCTTCGGGAAGTGCAGGCGTTCCCCATGACGCGCGGCGGCAAAACATCCGTGATGAACGCTCCGAAACCTCTTGAAGAAAAACAGTTGCGAGAACTGCATCTTACCCTCAATGAACCCGACTCCACCGATTAATTTCACTATTCAAACCGAAGCCTACCAAGGCCCCTTTGAACTGGTTCTTGACCTTATTGCCGCACGCAAATTGCTTGTTAATGATTTAGCGCTTGCGCATATCACTGAGGACTTCATTCAACACGTACGCATGCAGGCAACTTTCCCTGTGGAAGAAACCGCAAATTTCATCCAACTGGCGGCCACGCTCCTCTTGATAAAATCAAAATCGCTCATTCCTGATCTTACGCTTACCGAAGAAGAGCACGCTGATATTGATGATTTGAAACGGCGACTCGAGGCGTACGAAAAAGTACGCGAGGCATCCCGCGAACTGGCACGCATATACGGCACCGCGCTCATGGTGCCGGCAGGGGAGCGCGCGCCGGAAGTATTTTTTAGTCCTTCCCCTGATCTTTCCGTCGACGCCTTGAGCGAAGCCTTTGCTCGTGTCATTGCGGCGCAAGAAATAGTCGAAGCATTACCGGAGGCGCGGGTAAAATCGCTTATTTCCATTGAAGAGGTGATGGAGCAACTTTCGAAACGCGTGCAGAGCGCGCTCACTCTCTCTTTCCGCGAATTTGCCGGGGAAGCGGCAGAGAAAGTTGGGATCATTGTTTCTTTTCTTGCCCTCCTTGAACTCGTAAAACAGGGTTCCGTTGCCGCCGACCAACATGACCAACATGGTGATATTCGTATTCATCATACGGCGTCGACCTCTATTCCACGATACGAATAACGAGGACATTGCCGAGGAGGAGCCGCACGACTATACTAAATAGAATGCTTACTCCTCCTGCCGCTACTGCCGCACTCCTCTTCGCTTCCGGAGAACCATTCGAGAAACAACGGCTGACGAAACTTCTCGATATACGAGATGACGAATTACCTATTGTTCTTAGATCGCTTACCGATTCACTCAGCACAAGCGGCCTTGTGGTTGTCGAGACTGATACGCATGTCGAACTCCGCACGGCACCCGAAACAACAGAAATTGTCAAAAAACTCCGGCAACAAGAATTGGCTCGTGAACTCGGAAAAGGAAGTCTTGAAACACTTGCGGTTATTGCATATCAAAACGGAGCATCACGCGGTGAGATTGATTGGGTACGCGGAGTGAACTCATCCGCATCGCTTCGCATACTACTGATGCGCGGGCTTATCGAAAAGAGGGAAGACGCACATGATAAACGCCGGATAGGCTACAGCATCACCACCGAAACACTTGCTCATTTAGGAATTTCCCGCATCGAAGATCTTCCTCGTCGAACCGAACTCTGTGCAAAATTACAAGGAATGAAAGACGAGAAAGAAACGACGCCTGACACGAGTGTACCCATTGAATAACTATGGATTCTATTGACCTCCAAAAACTTGCTCAGCGTAGTCGCTCTAAGAAAGAAGCGGGGTTCGCTCTGCTTTTTGCCACCGGCGTCCTTGCCCTTTTTCTTTTAATACCGCGCGCCGCGCAACCGGCGCCGGCGGCAATTACTATTGCGACGTCGACCACACCCGACGCTTTTGCGTACGTTCCTATCGAAGCACGGGCCGCTATCGTGTATGACCTTGTAACCGGAAAAACGTTATATGAAAAAAATGCTGACGCACAACTTCCGTTAGCTTCATTAACAAAACTCCTTACTATGTATGCCGCTTTTGCGACGCTTTCGCCGGACACGCCGATTACCATTCCCGACAATGTCACCCATCTCTATCCGCCGCACGCCTTTTCTACGGGGCAAGTGCTTCCGCTTGAGACGATTGCACGACTCACGCTCACCGCATCTTTAAATGACGGAGCAGAAGCCATTGCAGAAGCCACTGCCGCACGCGAAAATCGCACACCCGTTGCCATGCTCGCCGGAGCCGCGAGTGCGCTTAATCTTGCACAAACATACGCAGTTAACGGAAACGGCCTTGACGTAAGTTCCACCGTCTCGGGCGGATACGGTTCGGCGCGCGACCTAGCTAAACTCGCTGGCGCACTTGTGGCGGAAGCGCCTACCGTTGCGGCGGCGACCACCAAAAATTCTGCTACGGGCACCTCGCTCGGAGGAACTCTCTTTTCAGTAAAAAACACTGACCCAATGGTGAACACAATTCCGCGGCTTCTTCTTTCGAAAACCGGTTACACCGATCTCGCCGGGGGTAATCTTGCGCTTGTATTTGATGCCGGTATGCAACACCCGATTGCAATAGTCGTTCTTGGTTCCTCGTTAAAACAGCGATTTACCGACGGCATGACACTGGTCGCGGCGACACTTGCTCACTTTGCGGGAGTTCCTTCCTTATAACACCATGATGAGCACTGCCGTACGCGTCCTGATACCTTCCGCAACAAGCTTCGCGCTCGGTATTATCTTCGCGCCATTTCTTGCCGGAGTTCTCTATCGTTCAAAGGCATGGAAAAAGAAATCCGGGAAAAGCGGCGGTATCGGCGGTGGTGGCACACCTATTTTTAATGCACTTCATAAGGAGCGTGAAGTATCGACCCCGCGCATGGGCGGTATTCTTATTTGGGCAACCGTTCTTGCCACCGCATTTATTTTTTGGGTATCTGCCCATCTGTTTGGAACTCCGTGGTCCTCGCTTGATTTTGTAAATCGTCAAGAAACCTGGCTTCCACTCCTTGCGCTTATCTTCGGTGCCGCCGCCGGACTTATTGATGACATTCTTGAAGTAACAAAAAGCGATGGGGGACTATCGCTTCTACGGAGACTCGGCATTGTCGGAGTCATCGGACTTATGGGAGGGTGGTGGTTCTATGCGAAACTCGCAGTGGTGTCAGTTGGCATACCTTTTGCACCACCTCTTGTGCTCGGATGGCTCATCATCCCATTTTTTGCACTGGTCACGCTAGCAATTTACGCCGGGGGCACCATTGACGGCCTCGACGGCCTTGCCGGAGGAGTATTCTCAATTATCTTTATGGTGTATGCAGGTATTGCTTTCGGGGAGGGGCAAGCATCGCTTGCCGCTTTTGCCGCCTCGTGTGCTGGAGCGACACTCGCATTCCTTTGGTTTAATGTACCGCCCGCACGATTTTATATGTCAGAAACAGGGAGCATGGCACTGACGCTTGCACTTTCTATGACTGCATTTGCATCTGATTCTCTTGCCGGCGGCGTCGGTGTATTCGTTCTTCCGATTGTTGCATTCCCCCTTGCGGCAACCGTCGTCACCACATTATTGCAAGTCTTTTGGAAAAAAGTCTTCCATAAGAAATTATTCAGAGTTGCGCCCATTCATCATCACTTCGAAGCACTCGGATGGCCTGCGGCGAAAGTTACCATGCGCTATTGGATTATCACCATTATCTCCGGCGTCCTCGGGCTCGCAATCGCGCTCGTTGCACGAATTCCATGAAGCTATCATTCCACTCCGGCGATCGAGTTTTTCTGATACTGGTCATCATACTTACCCTTGCCGGGCTTGCAATTTTCTCCTCAGCGGCTCTGGGCCTGCTCGCCCGTCAAAATAGCTCAGTATCACGTGACATCTTGATGCAAACTGCTTTTGGTTTTGGTTTTGGTTTTGTTGCATTGTTTATTGCCCGTTCTATTCCGCTTACTCGATTGAAACAACTTTCTCCGTATGCATACGGCATAACGCTCTTCCTTACCTTACTGGTTTTTGTACCGGGCATCGGATTCCATTCCGGAGGAGCAACCCGATGGATTAATCTTCATTTTACGACCATCCAACCGGCAGAATTCTTAAAAGTCGGTGTGGTCCTCGCGCTTGCGTGGTGGCTTGCACCACGTGCACGACAACTTAAAAATTTCAAAAAAGGATTACTTCCGTTTGTCGCTTTTGTGGGAATTCCCGCGCTTGTTCTGCTTATGCAGCCAAACACCTCAACCACACTCCTCATTCTTGCTACCGGAGCTGTGATGTACTTTGCGGCGG
>DATKTB010000005.1:0-7223 GCA_035531355.1 Minisyncoccota bacterium
AATGCATGCTGGCGTAACGATATCGGAGCCCGCCAGATCCGCAATCGTTCGCGCAACACGCATGGTGCGGTGGTAACTGCGCGGTGAGAGGCGCATGCGTGCCGCGGCAGTGGTTAATGTTTCCTTTGCGGCGTCACTAAAGCCACTTTTCTCATCAAGCGTACGTCCACTAAGCGACGCATTGGTCGCGCCGGGCATTCCCGCACGTTTCTCTGCTCGGGTACGGGCCTTTATTACCCGCGCGCGGACGTCCGCGGACGATTCACCCGTACTCAATTTTGCGAGTATGTCGTGCGGCACCAAGGGGACGTCAATCCATAAATCAAGACGATCAACAATAGGGCGTGAAATGCGACTTGCCTGTTTCGCCGCCGCGCGAATCGACACGCGCGAGTCATTTGATAGGGTGTCAGCTGGATTCATCGCGGCGACAATCATGCAGTCAGCGGGGAAAGTCACCGTCGCGCGCGCACGCGACACGGTGACAATACGATCTTCGAGCGGTTGGCGAAGTGCTTCCAAAACCCTTGATTCAAATTCGGGAAATTCATCCAGAAAAAGAACACCCTTATGCGCGAGCGTTACTTCCCCTGCCCTAGGGAAAGCACCGCCGCCAACAATCGCGACCGACGAGACCGAATGATGCGGGGCACGAAACGGCGGCCAGTATATCGCCTCTCCGCCCTTCAACAGACCCGCTGTTGAGTGTATTGCGGTCACTTCGAGCATATCGTCGTCCGTGAGCGGCGGAAGAATCCCCGCAAGTGCGCGAGCGAGCATTGTTTTCCCCGTCCCAGGCGGCCCGTAAAAAACAATATTGTGTCGCCCGGCGGCGGCAATCTCAAGTGCGCGTTTTGCACTCTCTTGCCCCTTCACCTCTGCAAGGTCGATAGCCGGTGGAGGGATACTCACTCGCCGATTACGCACGAGACGGGGAAGTATTTTTTCTTTTTTTAAATGTTTGAGAAGTTCGGCGAGCGTGGAGGGAGCATAAATAGCAACCCCATCAGCAAGAAGCGCTTCCTGCGCATTTCCGGGAGGAACAAATATGTTGGTAATGCCCTTTCGTTTTGCCGCAAGCACTTGCGGCAAAACGCCCCGCACACTCCGGAGCGTCCCATCAAGCGCGAGTTCGCCTATTGAGAGCGTTTCCGCGAGGCAGGGCTCCAAATCACCCGCGGCGATCAAGTACGCAAGTGCGAGTGGGAGATCGTAATGCGATCCTTCCTTTTTTAAATCAGCAGGCGAAAGCGAAAGAACGATGCGTTTATTTTGCTGTTTGGGTGGCTTGTAACCAGAATGACGTATCGCGGCACTGATGCGATCACGAGCTTCTTCAACAGCCTTGTCAGCAAGACCGACAACCATAAAGTTATGCAGCCCGCGCGTCAAATCAGCTTCAACGACTACCATCTCTGCGCCAGAACCGACCGGCTGAGCGGCAAGAGTCTTTGCATACCCCTGTCTCGGCAATCCCTCCGGTGCAGTAGCTTTACGAGGCTTCAACGGCAGTGGTGCGGGATTCGTAGAGGTAGGATTGTTGTCCATAGACGTCCGGCAATGATGGCATCAGTGTGACTGTGACGTCGCGAGACGCGTAAGTATTTCTGCAAAAGCGACCGGATCACGGGCAATGACAAGCGTGCTTTGGTTCCAGTATCCGTACAGTACGACACTATTCCCCTGCAGATCACGATAGATGCGCACATCATGATTGCTCACCACCTCATCGCGGAAATTTCCTCCTGAACGAGGCGGGGACGCCTGCGTTGTTGTCGCTGTGGACGTTGCGGTAGTGGTTGCCGTCGCTAATGTTGGATAGAGAGGAAAAAGTGCGCTCATGTTGCTTACCAGTGTCGGCTCCCAGGCAAGCATGCCCGAAAAAGTGGTGGTATAGGAACCGACGGTTAGTATGAAAAATGGGCTTTGCCCGTTTATTGTATGTATCACGCCTGCCATACTGTTCGGCACATCGATATTACGCAAAAGAATGCCCGGTGCGCTCAGATCAAGCGCTGAAAAGACGTCCGTATCCGTTACGGAAGGGGCAAAAGAAAGAAGTCGAATCGTATTAAGAGGAAGCGGTTCTTGAACTGACTTTTCAATCGCCTGCACAAGCACCGTTCCTGCTCCCGAAATTGTCTCGCGGCTGTCCACAAAAATAGGGGTCGCGACACCAGGCGCAATAACCACAGGAGCTATTTTCACCAAATACTGTGTGTATGCGAAATATACGCCGATGCCGCCTACGAGAAGTAATACGAGTCCCGTAAGAATAAACCAGAGGGTGTGCCCCTTTTGGCTTGAATTTTCTAAAGTCGATTGCGCATATTGCGGAACCGCATCTTGTTCAGCCGCAAGTACGGTTGCGGCCGATGCGTGCGTCTCTTCCAGTTTGTCTCTAAAATCTTCAGCGTATGTTTTGAGTGGTGTAGCACCAGGAAGCTCCGCTGTCTTTACTGGTTCTTTCTCAGGTATCGGTTCAAGAGGTAGTATCTCTTCAGGAAAAACTGTCGCCGATTGTTCGAGTGGTGTCGCAGGCGGTGCGACGGGATTTTGTTTTACAAAAGGAACAAGATCAGGCGTACCTCCCTCTTTGAGCGTCGTGGAATCATTCTCAAACGTCCGAATATATTCATCCGGTAATGCTCCGCCGACTTCAGCGGATGGAGGAGAAAGAGGAAACGTTGGTACCGGCGGTGGTTCAGGAAAAGATTCTTCTCCTTCGATTAGAGCGGTTGCCCCTGGTTCATCTACCGTCTTCTCAGAGAGCGGGGCTACTGCTGTTTTTTCAAGAGGCGTGAGACCGGGAGCAACCCCCTTTTCAAGCGCGTCTTTATCCATCGCAAAGGTACGGATATATTTCTCCGGAAGCTCTTTAGATGCGGCGTCTGGCGGAGGTGTGTTTTTCGTATCCATTCACTCTTTATCATAGCGCAGAGAACCCTCTGCATCACAAGTTATTCTCGTTGAGAAATAGTAAACTTGTGCGGATCTTCACACATATCGGTAAAAGCGTGTGCTGTTTCTTTGAGTTTGCTGGAAGAAGATTTTCCAAAAGAAATGACTTCTACCTGACAACCTTTGTTAAGGTCGAGGTACTGAATAAGCGGGATGAAGTCGCCGTCGCCTGTGACGAGGACGATTGTATCAAGCTTCGGAGCAAGTTTGACCGCATCAATAGCAAGCCCCACATCCCAATCGGCTTTTTTTGCTCCATCGGAAAATATTTGGAGATCTTTCATCTTGGTCTCAATACCCATCTTCGTGAGGGCATCAAAGAAGTTCTTTTCTTCACCACTCTCGGTTGAAATGACGTATGCAATTGCCCGCACGAGAATACGGCCACCTACGGCCTCATCAAGAATTGCACCGAAATTAACGCGTGCTTTATAGAGGTGTTTTGCACTGTGATAAAGGTTTTGTGCGTCAATGAATACTCCGACACGTTGTGCGGGATGTTTAATAACTGCCATAAAAATAAATAATTATAAAAAAAGAAATAATAAAATACAGACGATGCTCCCTTGGTATACTACCAGAAAAATGCCCCCTATTTCTTCAAGCCAAGCTTTTTAACGAGTGCTGTGTAACGACGCTTATTGTTTGTCTCAAGGTAGCGGAGGTGTACTCGTCGATCAGCAACCATCTGAAGAAGGCCGCGGCGAGAATGAAAATCCTTTGGGTTCTTTTTCAGGTGTTTTGCAAGCTCGTCAATCTGTTTCGAAAGAATAGCAACCTGAACATCCGGAGAACCGGTGTCAGTTTCATGACGAGCAACGCTTGTTATGATTGTTGCCTTTTTCTTAGTCGTAAGCATACTTTCCATCACCCTACCACGCCTTGCCTAAATATGCAAGTATCGTGGAATATATACGGTATACTGCTCCTATATGGACGCCAGCACGGCAAAGCGCCAATTTCTTGAATATATCGAAATAGAACGGGGGCGTGCGGTCAAAACGGTCGAAAATTACGATCATTACCTAACGCGCTATTTTGCCCACATGGAAATAAAAAATGTGGAGGATATGACCGAGGAAAATATTCGTGCCTTTCGTCTTTGGCTCAACCGACAGCCGGGCACAAAAAGTGATTCGATGAAGCGGCGAACACAAAATTACTACATGATTGCGCTTCGTGCTTTCCTTAAATTCCTCAGAAAACGCGATATTAGTGCCATCTCTCCGGAGAAAATTGAGCTCGCGAAACTCCCTGAACGCCATATTGACCTCATTACCCCTTCTGAACTGGAGCGTCTTTTGCGCGCCCCGCTTGATGCTTTTAAGGGGGAGAAGAATCCGCAAAAATCCCTCCGGTATTTACGGGATAGCGCGATTCTCGAACTTTTATTCTCAACAGGACTCCGCGTCTCTGAGCTGTGCGCACTGAACGTTGATATTGACCTGACGCGAGATGAGCTCTCGGTGCGTGGTAAAGGTGAGAAAGTACGCGTTGTTTTCCTTTCACCAATTGCCAAAGAAGCGGTACGCACCTACCTCGCGGCGCGTAAAGACATGGAAGAAGCGCTCTTTGTCGATGGCCGACCCGGCACCTTACACCGCATCACCCCGAGAGACATCCAGCGCCATTTAAAATCGTACGTCGCCCGCGCCGGCATCACGAGCGTCGTCACACCCCATACCATGCGGCACGCATTTGCAACCGACCTGCTCAGCAACGGTGCCGACATACGCTCCGTACAACAACTCCTTGGTCACGCCTCTATTAATACAACTCAAATTTACACACACATCACCGACACTCACTTACATGAGATCCATAAGAAGTTTCATGGAAAAAATCACGGATGATATCGTCCGACACTAATCAACGGATGCGAGATAATCTGTTCTTAATCATTTAAAAGAGTGATTCTTCCTGTTTGGGAGCAAGTATTCGAATCTGCTGTGTATAAAAAAGAAGACCCTTCACTAGAAATGAAGGGTCTTGAGCACTTCTCGACTAACTAACTCGACTCAGGATGAATTCACCTTCCGTCCCGGGTTCATTATGGAACCCTTCCGAACGTCTCAGTGATTCAGCAGCATATCGAACATCCTCATAGGAGAACCCTGTAAGGGCGACAACAACCACACGATTCAAGCTGAGTTTCCCCTGTTTTGAGATGTTCACTGAATCCAGATACGGCGTCATGCGCACGTATCCAGAAATTCCATACACATGCACATTTTCGTTGCTGTCGATCACGATCTGTTTGAGAATCCCATTCTCAAACAGATCCGTAATACGACGGATGACGAATTCCTTTCGGGCTGCTTCCCTGCGAGCAAAGCGGGTAAACGCCTCGCCGCTTTTGAAAAAAACATTCACCCCGATGAAAAATAAAACTCCCATACAAGCTACCGCCAGTACTGTGAGCGTATTCATGGCTATCTCCTGTTTTTTAGGATGGAACAAACGAACTTTGTAGCTCGTGCCGGTTTTATACTACAACCTCAAACCTAATTTGTCAATACCTTGCCCTGGTCCTAATATTCGAACCCATGGCGCTGACAGGGTAGAATATCTTTATGAAAATCGTCTCGTGGAATGTGAATGGATTGCGTTCGCTCGCAAAGAATGGGTACTGGGAATCTTTCTTGAAGGATACGAAGCCCGACATCTTCTGCCTACAGGAAACGAAGGCGGCGCCCGAACAGCTTGGAAATGAATTCCTCTCCCCCGCTGGCTTCTCCGCTTTCTTCTCTTCCTCACAAGTACGGAAAGGATATAGTGGTGTTGCTCTGTATTCAAAAGTTGAACCACTGTCCGTTATCTATGGCATGGGCATAAAAGAATTCGATGAAGAAGGCCGCATCATCGGCGCCGAATTCGAAGATTTCTGGCTCATTAATGTTTACTTCCCGAACGGAGGACGAGGTCCTGAACGCCTTGATTATAAAATGCGTTTTTATGACGCCTTCCTTTCATTCTCAGAGAAACTACGACGACAGAAACCGGTTATATTTTGCGGTGATGTGAACACTGCGCACGAAGAAATAGATTTGGCACGACCAAAAGAAAACGAGGAAAATACAGGCTTTCTTCCGCAAGAACGTGCCTGGATCGATGAAGTTATCGATGCCGGGTATCTCGATTCGTTCCGCCATTTCCATCCTCATACCACTAACGCCTATACGTATTGGGATATGAAGACGCGCGCACGCGACAGAAATATCGGGTGGCGTATTGATTATTTCTTCGTCGCAAACGAATACATACGAAAGTTAAAAAAAGCAGATATTCATACCGACGTGTACGGATCAGACCATTGCCCGCTCTCCATTACCCTTTCCGCATAAAAGACATTTCCTATATGCAGGGGTGAAGTTATCCACACCCATGTCCTTTACACTGTCCTTGAATACGCTATGTTTACTGAGGGAAAGAAGTTCTTTGTGTGTTCTTTCACATCAGACGACGCTTATCAGGGTTCCTGCCTACGTATCGCGACGATTCGCGCTTAACCACCGGGCACGTGTTCCACGTGAAAGCGTTCTTATCAAAAACCGCCCTTATTCTCGGGTTGGAAGCACCGTAAAAGTACGCCCCCTCGCTCCTTTTGCTTCTGACCATCGTTGGGCGGTTTTTTATTTTCCCAAAAAGAATCCCCAGCCTGTTACACGTGAACCACCCTTTCAGCAAACGTGATTTTTTTCCATTATATGCTTTATTTCCTCATCTTCTGCGGCTTCCCTTCTCTGCTTCCCTGCTTCACCAAGTTTTCGTAAATCATCTTCAGGCATTGCAAGCAATTTTTCTGTCTTCATGTCGAGATATGCTTGTGTATTGAGCTTAGAATCATCAAGGACCTCCTCAAGGAGTGCATTGAGTACGAATCCAATCTTCGGCCCTGGTTTCATGTGGAACGTATTCATAATGTGTTCCCCGTTCGTTTTAAGCATCTTAACCGATATCGGATCACGGAGCGCTTGTTCCACCATTGCTTTATATTTGCGGAAACGAAATGGCTGTTCCTTTGGACGACCAGTCCCTATACGATCACAAATACGGAGATTGAGAAGATCCCAGATATTTTCTTCTCCGACATTCGTAATCATACGACGCACTGCAGAGAGCGTAATCTGATCTGGATCTGAAAAAAACATGTGCCACCGCACCAATTTCGTCACTTTTTCTATTGTTTCTCGAGGAAAATGCAGGTTCTCTAGAGCTTTTTTTGTTACACGTGAACCAACTACCTCGTGACCATAAAATGT
>DATKTB010000006.1:0-4007 GCA_035531355.1 Minisyncoccota bacterium
AAGGCACTCAAGTATCAGACTTCTGATAATCCAAATCAAATTACGCGCCTGCTGTACCTCTTGGTTCGCGACGAAGAGAAAGATGCGGCCACTTGGTTGGAAACTATCGTCAATGAACCAGATAAAGCTGCTGCTCACGGGATAATGGAAGAATACCAAGCTGGAAATTTCTTCAAAAAGTAGGTTTGATTTTGGTGTGACAGGTCTCCCAATCCTCCGATGGAGATATTATTTTCTCGGGACTCAATCCAAGGAGGGTGAGGGGTTTCCTGTTACTATGACTGCATCATATGATACGAACTTCGTCTTATGAATTGAAACCGTTATCTACTGCGATACAGCACGCGCATGATTTTATAGTTGTTGGAGAAATGCATGGCTCGAAACAGAACGCGCCACTTATGCAAGAATTATTGTCCATCATGCTTACTGGGCCGAAACCAGTGACCATTGCGTTTGAGTGGACACTCTCAAACTCTGAGTGCGATGCCTTACGCGCGTATATCTACGGAGATGATGTACCGGTGCAACTGCCAGCTTTCTTTTTAGATTCCGATGGACGTTTTACGCCAGAACATATTCCATTTTTGAAATGGATCCGTGCGTACAACAGCACGCACAACAACCTCATCAATCTACATACGTTTGATGATCCAAACAAAAATAGCGGGGAATCAGATCAGGCGATGGCGAATTCGTTATGTACCTATAAGGAACAGCACCCAGATTCGCTAATTTTAGTAGAAACTGGGAATATGCATGCAAGAAATCTACCGTATGTTTCTGGTGGTACAGAGTATGTACCGATGGCGGCAATACTCAAGAAAAAGTACGACGTGTTCTCGATTTTCTTACAGTATCTGCAGGGTGAAATATTGGTGGAAGGAAAGAATCGAGACGTAACAAAAGCAGCGTCGCAACAGGAGGGACCGGGACGATACTTTGACGCGGTACTAGAGATACCTATTTCTGAGGCCGCTAAAAATCCAGATAGCTTGACGAAGATTGCCAAATTGCTATAGTTCGGCTGGTTCAACTCACAATGAGGAGAGTGTCGTGGGAAATGATAATGTTAAATCATCTGATTTTGATTCAAGTCTTCCCGATAATAGAGCGGAATCGGATGCCGCAAAGGATTCCGCAAAAGAGTCACTTTTTGAAAAGTCGTATAATGACTCCAGGGCTTCGGAGGGTGCAAGTTCTTTTTGGGGATCAATCTTCGGTAAGAAATAGTGGCAACCTTACAACATGGCATCTGTTTTAAATTTCAGATGCCATGTTTTTTCTTAAAATCGCTATCTATATGCCATCACATGATATGAATCATATTTCAGAACGCCAGCTTGTACGAGAAGCGGCGGTGAATTCATCTGCAAGACAGCAACTCAAGAAAGAATTGCTTCCTTATGTAGTACAAGCAACGAAAGAATTTATAAAATCGCGCGGTATTCAAGAATATAGAGAACCAGAGTTGGTAGAGGTGGGAATGATGCCATTTGATCGAGTTTTCAATATTTATTTAAAAAATGCCGGTGACCGTGATAAGGAAGAAGGGCATTTCTACGCCTATTACATTTGGTGGATGCGACAATCTATTGTCGCGTATTTGCAAATGAATCCGTAACATTTTTACATTGAAAGTATAGTTATGTTCTATCGAGAATTACAATAAGATTCTTACTTATACTACGGTACCATCCGTGCTGAGAGCGAGGGAGAAGGGAAGGGTTCGACGTTTACGGTTGAGTTGCCGGTGTAGGCAATGGAATAAAAACCCGCGACGTGAGGCGCGGGTTTTTATTTTGTTATTCGTTTACTAGAGGTTAGTTACCTTCTGAGCTTGAAGTCGAAACCCTCATCATAAGTCCTTCTGAAGTAGAAGCATTTGATCCGTCTGTTTTCTGTACACAGATGCCGCCCTGGTCAGCGACGGTGCCGAGTTGGCACTGAAGTCCTTCGGCACAGACTGGGGCATTTGCAATGAATCCACCGCAGTGTGCACCTATTCCTACGTGCGCATTTCCTTCGCTGGTCGAAGACGCGGTTGCGTCGGAAGAGGAGCCATTTGATACATCGCCATTTTCACACTCACGCTCCATTTCTTTGTTCATATCTCCGCGAGTCATGGGGCCAACATGGCCATATCCGGTTGTGCGTGCATCACCCGAGGAAACGATACCTTGAGCAACTTGCCAGCGCTGTACGGCCGCCTCAGTTGCCGGACCAAAATAACCAGTGACTGAATCTTCAGGGTAAATACTCTTATCTTTCCCGAGAAATGCCTGAAGGCGAGATACCTCGCTTCCCGTTGAGCCGACGGTAAGATTGTTTGAGAGTATCGCGCAACTCGTGCCGCTTGAAGACGGGATGGAGTTTCCTGAAGGAGTTGTTGTCGCCGTTGTGGACTGAGCTGGCGGCGTTGTATTCTCAAGCGCGGCTTGCACGTTTGCAATGGTGCTCGAGTCGGCACCAAATGCCTGCAAAAGATTAATAATTGCTTGAATTTGAGTAGTTCCAAGCGTCGCGGCCTGGGCTAGAGGAGCTGCGCCAAGAAAGCTGGCCGCAAATCCTACGCCGACGGCGACGGACAGGAAACGATGTTTGTTGAAGAATTGCATAACAATATACGCTACATTAGCCAATAAAGACTTTAAAGAAGTCTCTTATAGAATAGCATGAGGAATATAGGGCTCGCACAAGAGAATAATCCCCATAAGAAATGACGGATTCAAGCAGATGGTTTTCTGCATGAGAACTAGACGTATTGTTTCTCCTCGGTGCTTTTGCTAGTGTTCATAGACCGAGCCAGGCGGATTACCCTGTAAGCGTTCCTTGCACGCTTTCCTCGGCTCGTTCGGAAAACACAAATATTCGAGGACACACATTTGTGTTTCCTCACTTCGCCGACGTAGCTCAGTTGGTTAGAGCACAGCATTCATAAAGCTGAGGTCGCAGGTTCAACTCCTGCCGTCGGCACTAAAATAACCATTTAAAAATGTCGTCGTGTGTGCACTGACATTTTGAAGAGAGTTTGCTAGGATGGGGATATTGCGGAGGTAAGCCCTACGGGCTTGCATCCGCTACGCTCGGCGAGACGACGCCTACGGCGTCGGGTTGCTCGGAATCGTAGAATTTGTGCAAGCACAGTTCTCCGATTCTTCGCATCCCGCGCTCCGCTCTCGTCTCTTCCTTCCTTGCGGCTGTAGCTCAACGGTAGAGCGCTACCCTGTCACGGTAGAGGTCGTGGGATCATCACCCATCAGCCGCGCATACAACAAAACATCCGGTCTCTGGCCGGATGTTTTGTCATAAGGAGAATTTAATTACGCGCGACCGTATTTATCTTCGAGACGTTCAATATCGTTTTCGTCAAAATCACCAAACGCAATTTCAAGAAAAGCGAGTCCTTCAGGACCGGCAGAGACGCGATGCTTCGAACCCCGTTCATTAAAAAAGGTATCACCTTCTTTCGCAGAATTTTCCTTTTCTCCAATACGCATAACTCCAGAACCTTTTGTCACGCGCCAGAATTCGTCACGGTGTTCGTGGGTCTGGAGGCTTAAGGACTCATTTGCTTTCACCGTTATTATTTTGACGGTGGTCTTTTCGTTTAAGGTGTAGCGTTCGAAGTCTCCCCATGGGCGTTCTTCTTTCTCATAGTGCGTGAGACCTTCCATAAAATAAGTATACTCTGCTTTTTAAATAAATTGAAAGTAGAAGAGAATTCAGTTACACTCTCAGGGTGCGATAGGCCGAGATAGCTCAGTTGGTAGAGCACATCCATGGTAAGGATGAGGTCGTCGGTCCGATCCCGACTCTCGGCTCCAGAACGTTCTTTCATCGTCTCGGTTTTCATGTTAAAAATAAGGGATTGCCGCCCTAGCTCAGTTGGTAGAGCAACCCCTTCGTAAGGGGTAGGTCCCCAGTTCAAATCTGGGGGGCGGCTCCAAAAAGTGAGTTGCGGCGTTCGGGGAACTGCTCTACACTAGGTACATATGTCATTCCAT
>DATKTB010000007.1:0-6935 GCA_035531355.1 Minisyncoccota bacterium
TTCATGGTTATAAAGGTAATGGTAACATTATGAGTCTGTCATTTTAAACGGGGGTTATGATGCTCAGTATATCAGAACGCGGCGCCTTTGGCGCCGCGTTCTGATTCTGCTATTGAAAATAGTTTATTTATTTCTTGTGACGGCGCAAAAAGCTTGGAATTGCACCCCACGCCTCGTCATCGTCAGGAGCAGGTGTGACCTCGTCATGCCGGTGAGGAACTGCGGTCACCAGAGGTTCTTCCTTTTCCATCACTGTTTCTTCAGGGACTTCTTTTTCTTCATTTTTTATTTCAGAAATACCTTTATTTTTTGGATGCTCATCTTTCTTTTCGTCTCGTTTTAAAATTTCATGGTAGATACGGCCACGTTCTTCTTCTCGTCGTTCAGGAACCATTGAAAAAAGTGAACGTTCAACGGCGCTTGAGGAAGCGTGAGCGGCACTCTCAGGGAATCCGGTTGCAATAACGATGATACGGACTTGTCCCTTCTTGAGCTTTTCATCGCGCATCATACCAAAGATGATTCGTGCATCCTTATCAACGGATTCGTTAATGACCTTCGCCGCTTCCTGTACTTCCATAATGCCAAGATCGTCCGAGCTGGCAACGACAAAGAGAACGCCTTTTGCGCCGCTGATAGAAACATCAAGGAGTGGGGAATTCACTGCTTGTTTTGCGGCGATAGCGGCGCGATCGTCGCCATCTGCAATACCAATGCCCATCAAGGCTGGACCGGCGCCCTCCATAATCGCTTTGATATCGTTGAAGTCAGTGTTGATATCGCCCGGGGTGGTAATGATATCGGATACTCCCTCGACCGCCTGACGCAGAATCTCATCGCACATCGCAAATGCATTCTTTGCAGTTGTGTTCAGATCGACGACTGCAAGAAGTTTGTCGTTAGGGATGACGATGAATGCATCAACTTCTTTTTTGAGTTCGGCAAGTCCGCGTTCAGCAATTCCTTTTCGCTGGGCGCCTTCAAAGGAGAACGGTTTGGTCACAATAGCAATGACGAGTGCGCCGACTTCTTTTGCAATCTTTGCAACGACCGCTGAGGCGCCGGTCCCAGTACCGCCACCCATACCGCAGGTGATGAAGACCATATCGCTTCCAGAGAGCGCTTCTTGGATTTCTTGCCGCGTTTCTTCCGCCGCACGTTTGCCTAATTCAGGGTTCATTCCTGTCCCCAGTCCGCGCGTGAGGTTTTTACCGATATGGATTTTGCGTTTCGCAAGCGAGCGATGAAGATCCTGTGCATCCGAGTTAATGGCGACAAATTCGACGCCACGAACCTTCGATTCAATCATGTGATTAATAGCATTTTTCCCTGAACCGCCAACACCAACGACACGAATGCGAGCGAAAGTCTCTATCTCTGGTTGGATGCGTTTGGACATAATTTTTTTTGAATGTGGTGTGGTCATAATAACAGAATCGAGTTTTATGCAAATATTGACAATCTAGTGATACGAATTGTTATCTATGGCAGAAATTGCTGTATAAATTTATCAATGACCGCCCGGAAGCTCTTTTTTGGTGCATTGGTATCACCGGTAAGCCCCCAGAGGGCGAGTCCATAGGAGACCGCCCAGGTTGCATCGTGAATTTTTGTATCAGCAGAAAGACGAAACTCAGCGAGTCGTGCAGGAAGTTTCAGCGACCCTTTTGCGATGTCACTAATACTTCCAATACCGGCACCACCACCCGAGATAATAATACCAGCCGGAAGGGGGCCGCGGCGTCCCAGCGATTTGAGATGTTTGTCGATAAGCAGGAACATTCCCGTCAATCGAGTTGAGATAAGATCATCAATTTTTTTGCGCGGATACATTTGACCGGAAAGGCGACCCAGCTTCACGCGCTCAGCTTCATCAAGCGAGATACGGAATCCCAAGGCGATATCGTCGGTAATATGGCTGGAGCCGGTCGGGAACACTTTAACCGAGATCGGGATACCTTCGTCATATACGACAATAGAGACCGTCTCAGCGCCAATATTGGCGAGTACACAGCCTTTCATCTTTTGTTCGCCATCGAGCAGTACGTACGAACCGGCGAGCGGGGAAGCCATTCGATCAATAACCTCAATGTCAGCATCTTCAGCCGCTTTCGTGAGCGTATCTTCGTGTTGAGCAAGACACGTGACAAAAAGGTAATCAACTTCCAAGTGAACTCCTTTCATGCCCAAAGGATCACCCAGTGTTTTGACGTTATCGACGCGGTATTCAAGCGGGATGCTATGAAGCACGTGTCGATTTAAGAAACCGGGAGCCGCCGCTTCACGCGCAGACTTCGCCGCCTTGTCGAGATCAAGGGCGGTTATCTCCTGATCGGCGCGCGAGATGATAACCGATCCGCTCGCGCGCGCCTCATCGAGTGAGATGCCGCCAATCGCGAGGAATGCAGAACGTATCGGGACACGCGCAATAGACTCAGCTTGTTGCTTGGCGCGGATGATACTCGCTGAGACCTCCTCCTTGTTAACGATGTATCCGTGCCGCAATCCTTTTGACTCAGCGAGTCCAGTACCGATAATACGTAACTGGCGCGCGCCAGCTTTATCAGCGAGTTCCTCGACGACTACCACTTTTACTTGGTAGGTGCCGATGTCTATCCCGGTTGCTATTCGCCGTGCCATAGGAGGAGTGCGCAGTTCGTTTTGCAAATTGCGCCATGAGTGTTTGTTCGCATCGCTCCATAGTACCGCTATGCGCCCATCCCTTCAAATGCAACAGTCCGTGGATAAACAAGAAGAGGACAAATTCCTTGCTGTTCATGTCGTATGCCGGTGCCTGCCGCTCCGCTTCCTGAAGACAAATAAATATTTCACCACTCTGTTTTCCGAGTGCGTAGGAGAGGACATTCGGCGTATAGGTTTTTCCGCGAAGTTGCGTATTTAATTCAGTTGCCTTCTTCGCACCGACAAAGACGAGAGATACCTCCCAATCAGGAAGAACTGTTTCGGCGACGGTGGTATACGCAAAACGCGGCACCGGGCGCCGCGTAAGGTTCTGTATCTCGACGCGCGCCATTCTTTTAATGCTTGCGCGTCTTTCGTGCTGCGGGATCAATTTTGCCAAGTTTGACGAGCTCGTTATAGTTTTCGCGGCGTTCCTTTGAGACGAGTGCGCGCTTATGCGAAACGTTTTTCGATTCTGCGCGTTCCCAGTAGCGATTGTTGCGAACCGCACGAACGATACCCAATCCCTGGGCGCGACGAGTAAATCGACGGATAAGCGCGGTCGAGCTTTCGTTCTTGCCGCGCTTTACTTCAACACGTATTCCTTCTTTTATTGCCATGTGTACCGATTCTAACACAGCGAGGTTCCCATTGTCTACTGGAACCAATCGGCGTGCCTGCTGTTTTAGTGGCGCCGCAGGGAGGTGCTTAGACGACTGCCCGTAAGCGCTCGATGATGTTTTCGAGTGGGAGGAGTGTTTCAACTTGAGTGTTTCGATTGCGCAGTATGACGGAACCTTCAAGTGCTTCCTTTCGTCCCATAATGAGAAGGTAGGGATTATTATCCCGTTCGGCAAGCCCTAATTGTTCGGCAAGCGATTCGGTACCGATGTACTGGGTAAGCGGAACACGCGCTTTTCGGAAATCTTCAGCAAGACGTATAGAGGTTCGTTTCGCTTCATCACCGATATGAATAAAGGAAAAACGAATACGGTTGCGGGGCGGCGGTTTTACGAAGGTGTTCTCGCTGGTGAGGTAGAGCACCGCCCCTATCGCGTTCATTTGCGTAGACGGAAAGAAGTGTCGGGTCAGTTCGTTGTATCGAGAGCCCCAGGCAATTCGTTTTCCCCCCACGAGCAATTCAAAACAGGTGTCGTTCCAGGCATTTCCGCGACTGATGAGATTGCGCGCAAGTTCATAGGGCGTTTCGGTCATTTCGAGATACTCAAGCAAATCTTCAAACCGTTTTCGACTTGCGTCGGAAAGGTGTTCGGTTGGTGCGGGAAGATCATCGGCACACTCGCGATCTATCGCGAGTTCGGCGGCGCTAAAGGTATCGTCTTTCGCGCGCTCGAGACATTCCTCAGGAAGGCCTTCCCCGCGTTTTTTAAAGAATACGCCCAGTTCACGCGCGTATCGTGCTCGGGTTTCTTTGTCTCCCATTGAATTAATGCGAACAATCGGCTCTTCATGGAAAAGGTCGCGAATGAGCACGATGAGCGCCCGAATGATAACCGTATCTGCAATGGCACGATCGGTGCCGAGCGCATGGAACTGCACGACCGTCTTTTTTTGAGCGACTCGGCCGGGGGCGATATTGGTATGCCAGAGGAAAAGCGGCTGACGCACCGAAGGAATCGGGTCAACATTTTGGCATTGTTTTAAGAAACTGGCGAAGGTCTGTGCAATAGGGTCGAGGGAAAGGTTCGCAATGGTTTCGGGGTAGGCAGTTTTCCCGCGGCTCGCTCCTCGATGTTTTGCGGCGAATGTGGTGAAAGGAGTAAATCCATAATATTGTCCGACTGCATTCGTTTTACTCAGTATCTCATCTGCCGGGATCGTATCGCGCATCATGGTGTTACGGAAATGGTGTTTGGTGCGGGAGAGGTAGTCGCGGTGGTTCCTGCGTTTGTGTACCGTGCCGCGCCCGGAAAGAATCCGCCTTTCGAAATAGGCAAAAGACGCACGTCAACACGCCCGATAATATTGTTTCGCGGTACCGATCCCCAGATACGGCTATCGGAACTGTTCGGACGGTTGTCACCCATCACGAAATATTCATTCGGACCGAGAACCGTACTTTTTGAGTAGGTGGCGTCTTCATTGACCGCATACGGTTCAGTAAGGCTCAACGTTTGTGCGGCAGGAAGATTTTTTCCGCTTGCAGTCGTGATGGTGACAACCCCGTGGGTGATTGATACGGTTTCGCCCGGGAGGCCGATAATACGCTTGATATAGAAAACGGAAGGATTAAGCGGGTACCGGAACACAATAACGTCACCGCGCGCAGGCGCGGAGAAATCATAGATCATTTCATCAACGATCAGATAGTCGAGGTTTTCAAAAGTCGGATGCATTGATTCGCCATCAACGACAAAAGGAGAAATAATAAAAAGTCGGATCGGGATAACCACGACGACGATAAGAAATGCAAGCGTGAAAAGATCCTTCAGAAGACCCTTTCCAGTGTCAGACATGTGCGTATTGTACGCTTTGCTTTTTTGCACGCAAGTTTTTCCTACCGCGCGCGAGTCACGCACCCATTTCTTCTACCCGCACACCGGCTGATCCAGGGATTTCGAGGCGCATATGGTACGATTCGTGCATGGCATTCGTCATTGTGGGTCTCGGGAATCCGGGCAAGGAATATGAGAAGACGCGACACAATGCGGGCAGGAGTGCCGTGGAGCTTGTGGCGAAGCAGGAAGGGTTCGATGATTTCGTTTTTAATAAAACTTCCAATGCACTTCTCGCTAAGGGCGCGATTGTGGGCGAGTCGGTGACACTCGTCTTGCCGGAGACGATGATGAATCTCTCGGGAAAGGCAGTTACCGCATATGTAAAGAGTGTGAAGGCGGCGAAGAGCTTATTGGTCATCCACGACGATCTCGACTTGCCGCTTGGCACTATAAAAATGGTGTTCGGGCGCGGAAGCGGCGGGCATAAGGGCGTTGAGAGCATCATGCGTGCAGTGAAGACGAAAGACTTCGCACGTATCCGCATTGGCATTTCAGCGGTAGGGAAGAAGAATCAAGCAAAAAAAGTAAGTGGCGAAGAGAAAGTCATCAAGATGGTCATCGGTAAGTGGAAGCCGACCGAAGAAGTGGTGGTAAAGAAAGTTTTAAAAAAGGTCGTCGAAGCTGTACATATTTTCGCAACCGAAGGTACCCAAGCCGCGACGATGTTCGCGAATACACGCTGAAATTTAAAATGCTTGCCACTGTGCTAGCATCATTTACATGAATAAAAAACTCGCGTTCGGCAGCGGAGCTCTCGTTTTAATCATCATTGTTATTGCCGGCTGTTTGTATTTGTTTGTAGCCAATTCGAAAACAAAGACAACGAGCGACGCTTCTGCAACTCAACCCGATGGTGTGTTTTCTGAAACCTACGTACCTCATGGATGGACAGTCGTGGGGAATCCCTCAACTGCGGCAACGGTCATGGCCTTTGCATCTCCTGACTACCTTTTGAAGTGGGAGAATCCTGCGACGGACTGCAAAGACGCAGGTTGTACGCAACAAGTCTTAGTGAAGGGTGCAAACTTTGCTCTTGCGTATAGGCCTTGTGGGAGGGGAGAGACAGAGGCGGTCTTTAGACAAAGAGAACAAAGAAACATCACTACACTAAAAGGTTTGGTGGATCAAACGCCAATTAGTATACAAGGACACGAAGCAGTGTTAGTTCATACACGAAATCTCACCAACACCACCAGCCCCGTTATGGACGACGCCTACAGTCTTACACTATTTTCTGCCCCCTCAAGGGGTTACTGCCAAGATGTTAACTTCATCTTTGTAGCATCTACGACGACCGATTATGGAACGGAATTTCAGAAATTTATTAATGGATTGCAGTTCACTCCTGACAAAAGTTCTCAGCAATAGACCAATCTTTGTTCATTTGCGAACCGAGAGCGAGAACGGCCTCCCGCTAGGGAGGCCGATTCGTACTCCGAAATTACACTCGCCGGAGCTTATTTCTTCTTCCCTGCGTAGGTGAGGGTCATGCGTTGCTCCTTTGGTTCAAAGAGCGATATGGTGAATGGATAGGTCTTTCCGAGTTCGAGCGCTTCGCGAAGTGCCGCTGGCGATTCAAATTCAGAAACGTGCACAAGACCAGCAACTCCTTCCTCAATCGAGGCAAGCGCTCCATGCTTGTTGTATTTGATGATGACGCCTGGAACTTCCATACCCTTGCTGTACCGTGCGCTTGCGGTGTGCCACGGATTCTCCTTGAGGGCCTTAATAGAG
>DATKTB010000008.1:0-2110 GCA_035531355.1 Minisyncoccota bacterium
TAGTCATGCGTGTTTCATTTTATTTTTTCCTAGCAATCATTGCATTCTCGTTCGGTTCGTATGCACATGCCCAAGCAAGTACTCAATCTATCTTCACCCAAAACCTATCGCTCGGATCACAAAATACAAAGGTCAGGGAACTTCAGAAAATCCTTAATCAAAATCTTGATACGCAAGTCACGAACAGTGGCCCGGGCTCTCCAGGAAACGAGACGAACTACTTTGGGCCGCTCACCAAAGCGGCGGTCATACGGTTCCAAGAGAAGTATGCGAATGATATCCTCACACCAGCAGGAATGCTACGCGGAAACGGTTTTGTCGGAACCTACACACGCGCGAAGCTCAGTGCACTTTCCGCGCCAGGTATAAGCACCGTGGTTGTACCACCTATAACTCCCTCGGCACCGATCGTTGTTCCCAGTTCCAATCCTCCCGCTCCAACAACGACGCCGCAAAACCCAAATCTAAAAAATGTTGATCTATTCTTTGCTGCTCTCGACAAAGTTGCAGCAAAACAGGGGATTTCCGCGGCGGAAATCGCCATTCTCAAAAAACAGGCGCTCCTACGCCTTGCAACAACGACTGACCTACGAGCCGCCTTCTTGAAAACCATGCAAGCTACATCCCTCCAAACCACTGCAGACAATTCTCTTGGCGGCAAGATATTGGCAACCATAGAACAGGCCTTTAACAAAGTTTTTATGCCAGAACATGCACTCGCAGCGACCGGTGCTCCTTTCGGTGGTGCTCTCATTTTTGCGATGCCTTGCGACGGTGGTGTCTGGAACATTACCCTCAAACCTCCTCTCCCTTCTTTTCCGGTTCTTCTCGCCTACGAAAGTGGCTCCCAAGCCTTTCTTTCGCATAACATACCTTTCACAACGTGGCTTTTGGGCGAATATGAACCCGTTCCGATGGCCTACTGTTGGGTAGGAATCTACCCTTACCCTTCCGAAGGAATCATTACTCCGGTGGTTGGTTCTTCCCCGCTATAATCGCTAACCACTCCGAGAGCGCCAGATCCTCGGCGCGTGCTTTTTCGGGAATGGTGCCGGCAGAGAACCCTGCTTCAATAAGATTTTTTCGTACAAATTTCCGTTTATGCGCAAAACCCGCCCGTATCAGTTCGAAGAAGTGTCTTTCTTCCGCTCTGCTCGCAAAATTATTTCGTGAAATAGCCCGAATCGTAAGTACTGCCGAATCCACATTCGGGGCGGGATTAAACGCACCCCGCGGTACCGTGAATTCATATTTCGGCGTGCCGTACACTTTTATCGAAAGAGACAAGATACTCTCCTTCTTCGTGCGCGCGATGCGCTCGGCTACTTCTTTTTGCACCAGGAGAGTCATTGCGCTCGGCTGCTGTTCTGTTTCAAGAAACATTCTGAAAATCTCACCCGTGAGGTAATACGGAATATTTGCGACCACGACATACCCCTTCGGAAGCGTCGCAATAGCAAACGTACGAATGTCGCCTGAGTGTAGCTCAAGTCGCCCGTCTTTAATTTCGGGCGCAAAACGCAGATGTAATTGTCGAACTAATTCATGATCTGCCTCGAGCGCAATGACTTTCCCCGCCCGTTTCAAAAGTTCTTTTGTAAGCATGCCGGTACCCGGACCAATTTCAAACACCACCGTATCGGGAGTGAGATCGGCCACCAGCGCGATGCGCTCGGCAATGCGCGCGTGCATTAAAAAATTCTGTCCGAGCGATTGTTTTGTTTTAAAAAATATCATGTCCTTCTGTTTCATCATAAAGCAAGAGTCCGGCATCAATATCGGCAAGAAAGGATGACGGTTCTGCATACGTATCGTTTCCATAAATCTTGCGGACACGCGCAAGCGTAAGGAAGAGGCGTGCTTTCGCACGGGTCATCGCAACATAGAAAAGGCGGCGTTCTTCTTCTTCGTCACGATCTTTTTCTCCACCCATCGCTTGGTGAGGGAAAAGACCCTCCTCCATACCACTCACAAAAACCGTGTCGAATTCAAGCCCTTTGGCGGCATGAACCGTCATGAGTGTCACCCCTCTTTTCTCTCCCTGGTCGAGTTCATCCTGATCGCTTGCAAGCGCCGCTTCAGCGAGAAAAAGGGCAATACCTTCTTTCCC
>DATKTB010000009.1:0-9884 GCA_035531355.1 Minisyncoccota bacterium
GCGAGCGTATACGTCGCACCACTTTTTATAACTAATCCTTCTTTCTGGAGCGCCGCGAGCGCTTCCCTCATCTGTGAATGGCGCGCTGTACCAAGCATCATTACTAATGATGCCTTCGAAGCGGAAGTCTCTGACGCAAGAAAACGGAGAATGGCCGCGCGCGCCTCACGATTCGACCCTGAGAATTTCCCTTGTTTCAAGTACTTCAGCTGTTTCGTATTCAGCGTAATGCCTGAACGTTTCAAATACGCGCCGTAATCCATGAGCGCGCTGTACCACGCTCTCGACTTCCCTTTCGGAAATACTCGGACTAATATTTTTTCAATTTCTGTATCTGATACTTTTTTCTTTTTTGAAAAAAAATGATGCATGATGACCGTACGGATGTTTGTTTCTATTAAAATGACGTCTTGATTGTAGGCAAATGCGGCGACCGCACGCGCCGTATACGGCCCCACACCCGACAATGCCTCAAGTCCCGCTACATCCTTCGGCATACCCTCTCGTGCAATTTTACGCGCCGCTTCGTGTACCATCTTCGCGCGGCGATTATACCCAAGCCCCTGCCAATTTTTCAGTACGTCACTAAGTGGAGCTTCGGCTAACTTTCGTGCGGTTGGAAATTTCTGTATGAAATTCTTATAGAGCGGCACCACGCGATCAACTTGCGTCTGTTGTAACATCACTTCTGAAACAAGTATCCGATACGCATTATGCGTCGTACGCCACGGCAAGGTGTGTCGGCCATATTTTTTATAGTATGCCCAGACGACGTGCGGGAAGGAAGACATATCCCTTTCTACGTCGCCCGCGGCCACCGAGAAGCCGCGGGAGGCCACAGTTTCGTAAGCGGATGATTCGCACAGTCGTGCGGGCGAGCGGGACACACGTACCGACCATAGAGCACCAGACCGTTGTTGATATATTTCCAATCTTTTTTGGGAATAAGTTTTTCCAAATCTTTCGATATTTTCGTGAGATCCGTTTGATCGGTCAAATCAAACCGCTTTGCAAAACGACGCACGTGCGTATCGGTGGCGATACCATCCCACACCCCATACAGCTCGCCGAGAACAACGTGCGCGGTCTTGTATCCCACGCCGGGTAATGCCGTCAGTTCTGACTCCGTAGAGGGAACCATCCCGCCGAATTTCTCCTGGATCATTTTTGCCGAACCGATAATCGCTTTCGCTTTCATGCGAAAAAAAGGCACTGATGCTATTTCTTTCATTAAGGTCGTACTCCGTGCTTTTGAGAAATCGTATGGTGTTTTGTATTTCTTAAAAAGAGTTTTGGTCAATGTATTCACCGCCTTGTCCGTACACTGGGCTGAGAGAATGACGGCGACCACAAATTGAAACGGCGTACGATACACCAATTCACTCGCGGGTGTCGGATACGCTTTCCGTAGAAACCGCACCATATTCCTTGCACGTCCCTTTCGTTCAGTATGCGTAACGACGTCCATCAGTGTAGTGAAGTTATGTCCACAACAGTCTCTTCATGCGGAAAAGCAAATTGGAAGAAAAGTTGCAGTAGTGTTCCTGCGACAAAGAGTGAGAGGAGGAGTACGACCGGGAGGCCGATAATCGGAACGAGAGCAAAAAGCAAAAGAAGCGTCATGCCGATCACTCCGTCATGCCATACGATTCGTTCTCGATTTTGGAGTCGTCGCATGAGCAGGCCGCCGGCAATAATACCCGCATACAGAAGTGCCAGAAGGAGGAGGAGCGCATACAGAATCAAAATAAGTATCGCGAGACCTGCGCCGACAAACGTAAGGGCGAGGAGCACAATAACGATCGGCGTGGCAACGAGTATCGCGAAACCAAGCAAGAGAGTCAGTAACATATCTCGCACACGATCTTTTGAAATACGATTCAAAACCGTTTCCGCAAATGCGGGGAAGAGACCGGCGAGAAGACCCGCAAGAATAAGCCCACCGATAATGCGGACAATAAGAAAGAAGCCAATACTTGCGAACGCGAGGATGCGCGAGGTGCCGACATTAGGCAGGTACGAAGCGTTCGTATAGGCAACACCGCCAGCTATGACTGCGGAAGAAGGTATGGTCGCCGGTTCGGGAGCTTCATAAGAAAGTTTTCCATGAATTGTCGTCCCGGGCGCGAGTGCAAGATGGCCCCACCCTACCACATGCACATTTCCGGAAAAATTCCCCGCCAGGGCAACATTATTACCGTAAATAGTAACCGGTCCACCGGCGCCATTACTAAGCGTTGTATTCCCCGCCACAATAAAAACACTCCCTCCTGATCGACCAGTGTCGTGCACTGAAAAAGCAACCGCAATCAGATCGCCTGCTATGGGTGCGGTCGTATCAATATTCCCGCCGAGTGCACGAAAATCTCCCGCCACCGGTGCACGTGAACTTATAGAACCTCCGAGCATGAGATCATCTCCCGCCACCGGTGCGGCAGTGATAATCGAACCGCCGAATGCTGAAAAATCTCCGGCAACCGGCGCCGTGAGCACCACAGAAGCACCGATAACATAGGCGTTGCCCGGAGAAGAACTTGCGGCAACAAGTGATTGTGCCGCCTGAAACGATGCGGGAGCAACAATCTTCGTTTGCGCGGCAAATACGCCCGTGGGGAGAAGGAAGACCGCCAGGGAAATAAAGTACATGCGTGACATACGGCTGTTAGGTTGTCGGTGGCAGAAGAGGATGCGGCGGAACAGGAGTGACGGGCGGTTTCTGATTCTTCGATAAACGAATCGGCTCAATAAAACTTGCCAAAATGAGAACGAGAAGAGTAATGAGCGCAGAGACCAGGCAGTAGATGCAAAATGCCCCTATGAGAAATGCCTGGATGAGCTCAAAACAGAGCGACGCCAACGCACCAAAAAGTGCGACGCCTTGAAGCACGCGGCGGAGCACTCTATCAAAGAGAACGAGTTCGAGCGCGGCAAGGACAAAAAGTATCCCGTAGAAAAAGACCCCGTACTCGGCAAGCGGTACTCCAAAGAGGTGCGCGTAAGGACTATTCGCGACAATATTACAGCCACTTATATTTTGAATATTACAAATGAGGGGCGTCCCCGAAAGCTCGTGCTGAGTGAGGTAAGCAGAGTCAGCGAGTCCGCAGAAGGCGAGGAACAGAATGGCTACAACCCCGATACGTTTCATAAAGACTAGGATACGCGCCTTCCCGGGTCTATGCAAATGCTAAAAAACACTAGCTCGCAAAGCGAGCTAGTGTTTTTTAGCATCCCCACTGTATCGTTCGGCCCAAACGGTATGCTCGCAAATACCGCTTGAAAAGCTAAAAGCCGGCCTGATCGATACTACGAAGTTGTTGGTAAGGACGAATGCCCCTACATTGTTCACTACGTATCGGTGATGAATTTATTTCACTTGTTGAAGCAGTAATTACCGCAAGCGGTGGAGGAGGAATGTCCCCAAAACCTCCGCGAGACTCCCACGGAAATACAAAACAAGCATGGAATTCTGAGCTGGAAGCAACAATCGGTACCCCGACAACACGCACAATTCCTCCACGCGCGACCGCGATACGATCGGGAACGCGCAAATCGCTTCCGTCGATGGTCCAGAGAGCTCCCTTAAAATCACGGAGCATAAACGAGGTTATATTCGGCGTGGCAGACACAATACGTCCGCCGAGAAGACCTTTCTCCGGTGCAAGCCACCACGCGTGTTCAGTAACCAAAATAGATTGGTGAAAAGGAAGGTGGGCGCCCGCAAAACCTTCAACAGCACCTCCAAATCCGGTTGTATAGAAGGCCATGCCTATGACCAGAGAAGTGAGTACCGCTCCGCAGGCAATAAGCGGAAGCGGATATCGATACCCATGATTAGTTCGACGCACGTTTATATATCCAATGAGCATAAAAAGTATGAGCGAGACAATCCACACAACCGGTACGACATCAAAGAAAAAAGAAGGGAGATTACTGTGGGTGACAAGCGCGAAACGCCAATCAACATTTTCAATATCAAAAATCAGTGCTGAGAAAGCAAGCGCGCCGAATAACACGGAGAGAGCGCCGACTCCCCAGAAAAAGTAATTTTTGAATGCAAATTCCCAATACGGGCGTGGCGAGAGACGCTCGTCGGCAATACGACCGAGTACACGCTTCGCGAAGGCAGTATTCTTTTGGTTGTGTGGTAAGGGTTCCATTAGGGGGTGTGGGATTCCGGTATATTTTTTCGAAGCGCCCGTTTCGCACGATGGAGGAGGGTTGAGACAGTCCCTACCGGCACCTCAAGAATGTCAGACATTTCTGCATAGGAAAGATCTTCAAAAAAACGGAGCGTCAGTGCATCACGGTAGCGGGGTTCAAGCTTGGCAAACGCTTTTGCGAGTACTGCACGGGAGAGCCTGAGTTCGGTAAGTTGTGCGGTATCGATATTCTCATCAGACAATTCCATAATAAGCGCTTCCCCTTCTTCACTCAACACAACCTGCGGTCGCGCATGCTTAAAACGGAAAAAACTCATAACCTCATTGTGCGTAATACGATACATCCACGAAGAAAAAGTAAGCGTCGGATCAAAACTGTTGAGATTTTTGTATGCTTTCACAAATGCATTTTGTAAGATATCTTCACGATCTTCAAGAACACCGACCCCTAGTCGCTCACAATACCGGGAAAGCTTCTTCTCGTACCGTTCAATAAGGAGCCCGAACGCTTCCTTATCAGACAGTGCGCGGCGAACAATATCTTCGTCAGATAGAGGGGGCATAGGGTTCGCCTATTCTACTCTACGCGGGACACCTGGGGTATGTTTCAGGATGTCGGAAATCTGTTAGACTACTACAGTTCCTATGGAGCATTTCTCTTTCCTGTACAATTTTATTGACGGCTCGGTTGGTAGTACGATCGCCCTCTCGTTCACTATCATTCTTGGCACTTTTTTCCTCGAAGACCCGACCACAATCATTGTTGGCATGCTTGCCGCTGACGGCAGTATTCCAATTTCGACCGCACTCTTCTCGCTCTATGCGGGAATCGTATTTGGTGATATTGGCATCTACAGTTTCGGATGGCTCGCGAGCACCTCACCGCGGCTTGCCCGGTACGTTGATCATGATTTTATCGCACCTTTTCGTACGTGGCTTGAGACGCGGTATATCCTGACTATCTTTTCAGCGCGATTCATACCGGGGGCGCGACTTCCGACGTATGCCAGCAGTGGTTTCTTTCGATCTCCCCTTTCTACATTCATCCTCGTTGCCATCGTTGCCACGTCAATATGGACGACCCTACTTTTCTCGGCATCCTATTGGTTTGGAAGTCTGACCGCCGAATGGATGGGTCCTTTGCGGTGGGGTATTGCCGCCCTCTTTCTTATCTTTCTCTTTTTCATTGGCCGACATAACGTGCTTGCGTACCGAGACAAAAGAGAGGAACAGCGAAACGCCCGTCCGACTCTCGAACACTAATACAAGCAAAAAGCATCACGGGAATCCCATGATGCTTTTTGCCGCGTGCAACCGTATTTCCTTATGCGATACGCTTCTGTAATGCTTCGAGCGCACGGGTCATGAGCGTGGTAACTGAAACATCGCTTATGTTCCCGTCTGCACCAAAGATCTCTGCGCTAGGACCGAGATAGAGTTCTGGCTGACCGATGACCAGAGCGTCCAGGTAAAGCATGATCTGTCGCAAATGACTTTGCGCAACCGCCGTACCAATCTTTCCTACTGAAACTCCACAAACCAATAACGGTTTTCCTGAAAAGGAGTTCTGTCCGTACGGACGACTGACCCAATCAATGGCATTTTTCAAAACACCCGGGATCGAACGGTTGTATTCCGGCGTAGCGATGATGACCCCATCAGCAGTGGCAATCGCATCCTTTAAGGATTGTGCCGCAGGAGGGAATGAAGCTTCCGCATCCTCGCTGTAAAGCGGAAGCGTGCTGATGTCAGCGATAGTAATGTGCATACCTTCTGGTGCCATCGCTTGGAAAGCGCGCAGAAGAGCGGTATTGGATGAACCTTTTCTCAAACTTCCTGAAATAGCGACAATATTCATAGTAGATCAAATTATTAGCTGACTCCCCCAGACTACCGCACCCTACGATGATGCAGGATGGGGATAACTAACGGAACGTCTCTTTCCACCGTTTGTACAGTGCGGCAGTCGCAAAGAGGTCGCCCGCGTTATACCGGGCAATCGTAAGATATTCTTTTCCGGCATAGAGTGCGGCGACATCGTCTCCGGTCGTACCGCCTGCCTTTGGGCTTTTAATACCAAGCGCGCGGGAAAAGAGATGCAAACTCTTTCGAAACCGCGCGGCGCCATAAAACGTTAACTGATCCATGAGATCAACATGTACACAGCCACGTTGCAGGGAAAGGTACCGATTGCTCAGTAAATCTTTTGTGGGCACGACCTGATGCACCATTGAGCGAAGCGCGAGAAAAGGAGCATCGAAACCTCGGCCGTTGAAAGAGATAAATTCATTCACCACGGCCGCAACTTTCCAAAATTGCACGAGCATTTCTTTTTCGCTCATCGCTTTGTAGGTAATGCCCTCTTCCTCACTCTCCTCGATGGGTGTACCCGGCGCCGAAAAATATACTGCCCCTTTTTCTTTTTCAGTATCATAGACGCCAATCGCCACAATAAAACCGGTCAGTGGCGAGAGCCCCATTCCCTCTTTTATCTCTTTCATTTCGAATTCGTACTGTTCATCGGTTTGGGAAGACTCACGCACATACCAAGAGAGATTATGCTGTGTCGTTTCATCGAGCGCATTCCACTCCTCCCCCACCGTTTCGATATCAAATACAAGTGCCATACACGCAGTATACTAGACTGTATGAAGGAAAAAATACTCCGTGGTGGTGTAGCGCTTATTCTTGTCCTCGCCGCCGGTGGCACAGGATATCTTATTGGCACGAGCACCGCGGCGGCACAACCAGAAAGCGCTTCGGCGCAAACCGTCACCGCGCCAGCGGCAGGTACCGTACGCGTTATCTATAGTCTCGATCAGAAACAAAACGACCAGGAGATACTCGCGCTCATTACCAGCGCGAAAAGCCGTATCTATTTTGCGATATATGAATTTACTCTCGCCGACATCGCTGACGCGCTCGTTGCCGCAAAGAAACGAGGTATTGAGGTGCGGGGACTTGTTGACGCGGGAGAGAGTGCCAACAGCTACGATAAGCCGATTATCAATGAACTTGTCGCGGCGGGTATTCCGGTCGAAACCGAAAAACACGCGACCGGTAACGGCATCATGCACATCAAAGCGATTGTTACCGACCAGGCGTATGCGATTGGGAGTTACAATTGGACCAACTCAGCGACGACGCTTAATGACGAGATTCTTGAAATAGGCACTGATCCGGTCACGCGGCAAATATACGAAAACCTTTTAAAACGATTGCTCACTACCTATGCAGGGAACGCGGCCGCAGGAGCGGCCGCTTCTGTTTCTATCGGTACTATTTCGTACACGGAAGCTTCGGCGCACATCGGTGAGATTGCCTCGGTGCGTGGGACACTCGTCAAAGCGTACACCTCCGCAAGTGGAACCGTCTTCCTCGACTTCTGTACGAGCTACAAAGGATGCCCCTTCTCGGGGGTTATCTTTGCAGGAGATGTGCCGAAAGTCGGTGACCTCACAAAGTACACGGGCACCCTTATAACTCTCACCGGAAAGATTTCCTCCTACCAGGGCACTGCCGAAATCGTGATGACCAGTCCAAATCAGATAGGAGAATAAACTTGCGCAGTACGTCCTTTTTATGCTATATTGTAGGTACTTCCAGTGGCTACCGACCGACTTCGCATAAATAACGAGATTCGCGCACAAGAACTGCGCGTTGTTGGTGCAGGAGGCGAAAACCTGGGAGTACTCACCCTTCAAGCCGCACTTGACGCGGCGAAGACCGCCGGACTCGACCTTATCGAAATTTCGCCCGGAGCGGTTCCTCCCGTTGCGAAGATCATAGATTATGGTAAATTCGAATACGAGCGAAGCAAAAAGGAGAAGGTCGCAAAAGCGAAGGTGAAGATATCAGAAACAAAAGAGGTCCAGATTAAGGTGGGCACTGGTGATAATGATATGGCACTAAAGGCGCGCAAGGCAGCCGAATGGCTCTCTGAAGGCCACCGCGTCCGTACTGAGCTTTTCTTGAAGGGGCGCTATAAAGGCATGAGTGAGGAATTCCTCAAAACTCGTCTTTTAAAGTTCCTCTCCTGCATTCCGTATGCGTATAAAATCGCAGAACCGATTACCCGAAGTCCTAAGGGATTTGCAGGAGTTATCGAGCGGGATTTGGTAGCACAAGCAAAACGCGAGAAATCGCTCCGAACTCCGGAGGAAGGAGCCAATCCACAAACACAACATGAAAACCAATAAATCATATACGAAGAGAATCCGCGTGACCCGCACCGGCAAGCTTATGGCGCGCAAGGTTGGTCAAAACCATTTTAATGCGAAGCAGAGCGGTAGCAAGCGTAACAGCAAGCGCCGCGCCGTTTCTCTTTCGCTTACCGCGAAAGTTATACGACGCTTCCTGCCCGGAACGTAATTACCGCACTTAATAATTTTTGTATGACACGAATCAAAGGAGGAATGATGGCGCTGAAGCGCAAGAACAATATGCTCGAACGAGCAAAGGGGTATCGTGGTATACGCTCCAAGAAACTCGCCTATGCGCACGAAGCATTGATGCGCGCCGGACGCTATGCATTCGCCCACCGCCGCGACAAGAAGACCTCGTTCCGCCAGCTCTGGATTGTCCGCTTAAACGCGGCGGTTCGCGCAAACGGCCACACCTCCTACAGCTCCTTTATTAACAAATTGAAGAAAACCGGCTTTGAACTCGACCGAAAAGTACTTGCCGAATTTGCTTCCGAACATCCTGAGGTTTTTGCGCGCATTGCAAAACAAGTCGTATAAGTGAACCAAAAAATCACTCCGCCCTAGGCGGAGTGATTTTTTGGTTTTACACCTTCCGCACTGAATCTTTCGTAATCTCCCAAGCCTGCCCCATGTCAGGAACTACGGCGTTCACACCGAGGTAATCGTGAATACGCTGTGCAAGGAAACGCTCCGTTGCTGGCTCGCCGAGCGCCGTGAAAATAGTTTTTATTCTTTTCTCCGCCAAAGATTTTTGAGCAAATGAAATCAATTCATCTCGGTCGGCGTGCGCAGACCACCCTTCAAGATTCTCAACTTTTGCCTTGAGTGTAATGTCCCTTCCACCAAGCCGCACGCGAGAAGCTCCTTCCATCATACGTCGCCCAGGCGTGCCTGGAGCCTGGTAGCCGACGATAATGAGCGTGGTACTTGGATTCGGTAGGTATCGCGCCTCCCAGTGCCCAATACGGCCCCCATGGCTCATGCCAGCTCCGGCAATGATAATCTTCTGTTCGGGAGCTTTCTCGATAGTCATCGACTCTTCTCGTGAAAGGGTTTGAGTAAGAAAAGGAAATTCAAAGATACTTCCCTCCCGCTTCATCTCATCTTCGGTTTCGCTCTTAAAATAAGTAGGGCCCCATTTCTCATACACCGCAGTCACCTTAATCGCGAGGGGTGAATCAAGAAATACCGGAATGGTGGGAAGTGATCCTGCGGCAAAAAAATTAGAAAGTTCATAGAGCATGAGTTGCGTACGTTCGAGTGAAAACGCAGGAATGAGAATCGTGCCGCCGCGCGCTATCGCGCGCGCAAGTGTTTCTCGTAACGTTGCGACGCGCGCGGCCTGCGGCGGATGCAATCGGTCGCCATAGACACTCTCCATGACGAGCGCGTCAACGTCCGGAACCGGTTCCCAGTCAGGTAATAATGGCGAAGGTGAGTTACCAATATCGCCGGTGAGCGCAACGGCAACACCGTCCTCATCTTTTATACGAACACTCGCCGAACCCAGAATGTG
>DATKTB010000010.1:0-9836 GCA_035531355.1 Minisyncoccota bacterium
TCGTGTAAAGGCCGTTTTGACTGACCCAACGATAGTGTTCTGTTGCGTATAAATACCATTTGCCAAATAGAGTGGCGTGCAGGTGCCACCCGAGCAAGGCGTAAGCGACGATCCCATAGCTTTTGCTGGATCAAGGGTGCAGGTCGTTGAACGGCATTGCGTAATAGCCGCCACATCACTCCCGTTTAGAAAATTATTCCATGCCGTCGCTGACGTTCCTGCGTCTGGCGGATACAGTGCCAGATACTCATCATCACGCATCGCGCGCACATACTCAACACCCTCTTGTGCGAGATAGGAAGCGGTAAGCTGGTCGTGTGCTATCTGACCTGCCACCAGCGCGCGGCTTGCGACAGTCAAAGGTCCGGCGACCGCAAGTGTCACGATGGTTACGGCAATCAGTGTTTCAACCAGAGTAAAACCAGTGCTATGACAAGCAGGCTGCTTTTGCGGTGTGTGTGCGGTGCGGTAATGGTTTGTCATACTATTTTTTATAATCATATATCGCTTCCACGCATAGTCGCACCCGTTTCAATAGTAAATTTTTGAGAAACCTTACTCGCGCTTGAAGAAACCTGACCTGAAATGATCATGGTGACATGTGCTTGTTGCCGATCGCCGGCAGAAGCGGGAGCGCTCCCATAGACATAAAACACAAGTGACGTAATGGTTACTGCCGGCTCCGTTAATACGCTCTGCGTTGTCCCCACCATCTGTTGCAGAGCAGTCCCTGAAAGGTTATAGGTGGTAGTCACCCCAGCCTCGTTTACAAATGAGAAACTAGTCCCCCCCGTACAATCGCCCAATCCCAGTGCGGGACCGCAACTATATTTCGAACCCGTGCGGATATCGCGCGTCATGGTCTCCAATGCGAAAGAGAGATTGTCGATACCGGTCGCGAGACCTTGCGCCTGTCGATTCAGACTAATCATCATCAAATAGGCACCCGACGCAAGCAACATGACCAGTGCGAAAACTCCCGTCGCGACAATAAGCTCTATAAGAGTGAAGCCGCTGTGACGTTTTACATTCTCCGCCTTTTTCAAACGGCAGATTAAAGAACAACGTGGGTGGGTATTACTCATGACAAGAAGAAGGATCTGAAGCGGCATTTGCATTTATCTCTCCTGACGAGGAGACCGTGATGAAACGCGAGCCGCCCTGCGCAGAAGAAATGGTCAAACATGCCATCGAATACGGTATGTTCGCGAAACCGTTTGCTCGTATAAAAGGGATAGGGTTTGGTCGCGAAAAAGTAATATCAAGCGAGGTAAGTCCGCACGACCATGTTGTGCCCGATTTGGCGCAGAAATTACTTATCGTAATACCGTTACCAATACTGTAATCATTCACTTTCTGATCCAAACCGGCACTATAGATGCAATCACCGGATTTCGCATCAGGTGCCGACGCACCGCCAAGAGGTAATCCGTGACAGTTTAGGGCGCTGGGTGACGAGGGGTTTGTATCAGCGAAAAACGTAAACGTATTCCCTGTTTGGAAATGAATACCGTATCCGGTATTCGACATACCGCTGAACACGCGACTTCCTAATCCAAAACCTTCAGACGAACGCAGAGAGAGCGCAATGTCATACGCGGTATTCGAAAGAATAAGAGTTTTATTAAAAGAACTTTGGCTCGTAAAGACAATTGACATAAGGACGATCATGATCGCCACCACGACCAAAAGTTCAATGAGGGTGAAGCCGCGGGCAACTGCCAACCCTTGTCGCTCGGCTCGCATGGTGGTGCGGCGAGCACTAAAAATCTTTAGTGATTCAAAAGCGTCACGGTGAGTACGAAAGGATTCCATTGAGTGAAATAAGCGAGGAGAAAGCCGGCCGCGAGAAACGGGGCAAACGGCACCTCAACTCCCATTCTAGAACCATGTGGCCGCTTCAACAACAGCACTATACCGACAACTGCACCAATCCAGAACGAAAAGACAAACCCCGGAAGCGCGGCGGAGCCCACTAAAAGCGCGAGCCCGAAGACGAAAGGCGCGTCCGCAAAGCCCATCGCTCTCCCGCGAGAAAAAATATGAATCGCCAGAAGAGAGAGTGCGATGAGGAAAGCAACGAGTGCCGTTTGAAGAAATGACGCATAGGAGGATGCACCGATAAAACTCGTTACCGCACTTACGGCGATAAAAAGATACAAGAGGGTGGGTGGCAGTATCTGATGAGTCAGATCATAGAGCACGAGTGCGAGGAGGAGCGATAACGCTATAAGCATACCCAGCAGTACGAGTGTGTACCCTACCGTAAGATACGAAAGCACAAACAGCGAACCGAGAAGTATTTCCGTAAGCGGTGACAGAGTCGAGAGACGCGTACCGCAACAGGTGGCGCGACCGCCGGATGCAACAAAAGAAAGAATAGGAACAAGGGTGAGCGGGGCAAGTGTTGCATTACAGGCATCACAATGAGAGCGTCCCGTGAGAAAACTTTGTCCGGTGTGCATCCGTGCGACCAGGACGCCAATAAAACTCGAAACGATGGCGCCCAAGAGAAAAAATACACTTATCGCACCCGCGACCATTGGATCTAGGGGCATGCGGTAAGAGTGGAGAGACCTGAACCAATGGCAGTAGCCGTCTCTACTCGCCCGACACTCGCACTATCGATACACCAGTACTTCGTTGTGTCCGTCACCAGTTGCGCAAAGACAGCGTACGCACCTCCACCCGCGGCGACATTACACGTAACATTTCCATTATCGATGCCGGCGGAAGTGAGCGCGGCTGATCTAATGTTTGTATCCGTGAACATGTTGTCAGATGCGGTACAGGAGCTCTCAAGTACCCCGTTCGTTCCATACGCAAGATTGGTCTGACTATCCCGATAGAGCTCTGCCTGACTTCGTATGGTTGAAAGATCCGACTGGATAGCGGCATCACTTCCTTTCATGCGCGCGGTATTGAGCGAGGCAAGAACAACGGCCGAGAGAATACCGATAATAGCGATGACGACGAGCAATTCAATGAGGGTGAAACCGGCACGTTTGTTTGTATGCATATACTCCATATATACACCATAAAAAAGAAATCCCCAGCAGTATGCTGGGGATTTCTTTTTAAAATTTTAACCTTCCGAGAGAGATTAGGATGCTGGGCAGTTTGTTACTCCGGCTGTAAGAGACGACACCCGCTTTCCCGCAAATCCGGTTGAGTCAATACACCAAAATCCGCTTGTTGAAAGTGCTTCTTCAATAGCGTATGCAGTTGAACTATTTCCACAGACTGGTGCAGTACCACCACCCGCAGTCGTCATGCCAGTAATAGCTTTTACGATGACCGGATCAAGGAAAAGGCTTCCAGCTGCAGAACAGGTACTTCCAGGAGGAGAGCCATACGAATTACCGTTGCCGCCGTAGAAAATCTCAGCTTGCGTTTGCACCGTCGAAAGATCCGACTGGATAGCGGCATCATTACCCTTCGAGCGCGCGGTATTGAGCGAGGCAAGAACAACGGCCGAGAGAATACCGATAATGGCGATAACGACGAGCAATTCAATGAGGGTGAAACCACGAGAACGATTTTTGTACATAATATATATTGTTCGATTAATATATGAATTGTACGCCTATTATAAGCGCATAGATACTAGGGGTGTGGATAAGAACGGGAGATACGACGCGCTTAAATAGCGCCGGCAAGATTGTAAATCGGCATTAAAACAGCGGCAAGCAAGATGCCGACCCCAAGACCGAGCATTACAATCATAATCGGCTCAATAAGGCTCACCAGCGTATCGACCGCATTGGTCACTTCACGGTTATAGAACTTCGCAAGGGTCGTAAGGATCTTGCCGAGTTCGCCGGTCTCCTCACCGACCTTGGTCATGGCGACCATGATGCCGGGAATAGCTTCGTGTTTATCAAGTGAATCTGAAATGGAAGCACCTCCTTTTACGTCACTTGCAACCTGTCCGAGAATTTCTTCATACGCCGCATTCCCCACAATGGTACTGGTAATATCAAGTGCCTCAACAACCGACACGCCAGAAAGAAGCATCGTGGAAAAGTTATCAGCGATACGGGCAAGATATAGTTTTGAATACAGATTGCCCACATACGGAACAGAGAGTTTTAATTTATCGAGAATGAGCTTCCCTTGTTTTGTCTTCCTGAGCTGAAAAACGTAAAAGCCGGCGGCAACGAGCGCAATGAGGAGCAAAAAACCGTAGTGAATGAGGAAATTCGAGAAAGCGATAATAACCGCCGTGTAAAACGGTATGGGCTGGCCGGAATCAATAAGAACCGAACTGATTTTTGGAATGACGAGCGTCAACATCAATCCCATCACCGCAAAGAAGACTGCGATAACAAACGCAGGATAGATAAGCGCATTTTCCGCCTTGCTGACAATATCGTAGGTACGATCAAGATAATCAGCGAGATAAATAAACGTATCCGATAATTTTCCTGACTCCTCACCCGCTCGAACCATATTCACATAAAAGGTGGAAAATACCTTGGGGTGTTGCGCAAGCGCTTTGTAGATGGGCGTACCGCTTTGCAAATCATCACCGACGGCGAAAAGGATTTTGGCGAGCGCCTTGTTCTCGACCTCAGCGGCCAATAAGCGGAACACGCGCAGTGCGGATACTTGGGCTTCAAAAAGTGTTGATATTTGGCGGGAAAGAATAACAATCTCTTTATTGCTTATGCGATCAAAAAACGACAGATTCATTTGCAGTAATGAATGTTTTTCGTTGGATTCAAGAACCGTAATAATAAGATTACGTCGTTGCAGTGCGGAGACGGCGCTGTCTTTTGAGGGCGCGTCAATGGTTCCGTCTCGCTCGTGGCCGTCATGATCAATCGCGTGATAAGAAAAAAGCATAGAAGATAAAATTATAGGTAGCCTTCAAAAGTCTTCTGATCTAAGGCATGTTCATACGCGTGCTCGATGGTCACTTCGCCTTGTTGCACCAGATTAGCAAGTGAGCGATCCATATCAATCATGCCTTCTTGCGAAGAAGTCTGGATGATTGTATTTATTTCGTGCGTGCGTGATTCGCGAATAAGGGTGCTTACGGCATTGTTGTTGATAAGAAGCTCAACCGCAGGAACGAGACCGCCTGATATGCGCGGGATAAGACGTTGCGAAAATATACCCGCAAGACTTCCTGATAATTGCACGCGTACCTGATCTTGTTGCTCGGAAGGAAACATGTCGATAATGCGATCAATCGTCTGGGCGGCGTTATTGGTGTGAAGAGTTGAGAAAACGAGATGGCCTGTTTCCGCGGCGGTCACTGCAGAGGAGATGGTCTCGTAATCGCGCATTTCGCCAACCATAATGACGTCGACGTCTTCACGAAAAGCGCTTTGCAACGCGGCATGGAAACTTGGCGTATCAACAAAAACCTCTCTCTGCTGGATAAGCGATCGTTTGGGGGTAAAAAGGTATTCAACCGGGTCTTCAATCGTCAGGATGTGTTCGGCACGCGTATCGTTGATGCGATTAATCATCGCCGCAAGTGTGGTCGACTTCCCCTGCCCTACCGGACCGACGACGAGGAAGAACCCTTGTTCTCGCTGAGTAAATATCTCAAGCGTTGACGGGAGATTCAATTCGGAAAAACTGCGCATAACGTTCGGAATCAGACGGAGTGCCACTGCGACCGATCCTTGGACCCTATAACCATTCACTCGAAAACGCTCTTGTGCTGTGTGTGCATAGGCAAGATCGATTGTTTGATTGGTCATAAACGTAGCCCACCGATCTTCAGGAACGATGCTCCGCAATATCGCTTCGGTCTCTTCACTCGTGAATGCGGGGTACTTCGTAAGAGAGATGAGCGCGCTCGACACTCGCACCATCGGCGGTCCTCCTGCAAAGATATGGAGATCTGAGCCACCCTGGCTCACCACCAGATCGAGAAGTTCTTCGAGACGTTTATCAGTCTTCATAGATTAGTTATGTTGCCGCGCGCGCTGAACCTTCGATAAGTCGTATTGTCTCTGTAAACACTTCCGAAGGAATCGCTGAAGCTTTAATGATGTATCCGTTAGCACCGAGCTTCTTCGTCATCTCAATATCAGAATCCTGTCCTTGATTCGTTAAGAAAATAATTTTTGCCCCGACGGCGAGATTTTCTTTTCGTATTGCTTCAAGTGTCTCAAAACCGGTCATGCCCGGCATAACCACATCGAGCAAAATACCATCGGGTACCAGGGCACCCTCTTTCCTCAAAGCGGCAAGAAGCTCTTGTCCACCGCCAAATGCAGTTACGTCATGCCCGGCATTTTTAAATTTCACCGCATAGAGATCGAGAAGAAATCTATCATCGTCGACAAGGTATATGTGGTAGGCCATTCCATTAGTATACTACGTCCCACTGTCCACAGTATTTTCATCGGGGAAAAGTTCACCTCCAAGCGCATTTATTTCTTCAAAGGAAATTTCCTTATCAAGAACTTTCAAAATAGCGTCTTCGCGCATAGTCAGCATGCCTTCCGACCGCGCAACGGCATAAATCTTCTCTTCAACCGGCTCGGTAAGAATAACTTCTTCAAGTTTTTTATTCATACGCAAAATCTCAAAAATGCCCGTACGACCACGCGTCCCGTTCGGGCATTCTGCGGTTGGTGTTACGTGATAAAACTCTTTCATCGGAGGAAGTTTTGCACGGTACTTCTCCGGTAAATCCGCAAATTCTCGATCAATAAATCCCTGAAGGCTCACCGAAACTGGAAATGCGACACCGGCACCATCACAGAGCTTGCGCGCCAGACGTTGTCCAATGACCCCAACCAACGTTGGTGCAATAAGAAACGGATCGACTCCCATATCGATAAGGCGGGAAACTGCACCGGCGGCCGTATTGGTATGGATGGTTGTAAAAACAAGATGGCCGGTAAGCGCCGCCTGAACAGCAAGCACAGCGGTTTCCTTGTCGCGGATTTCACCAACCATAATGATGTCTGGGTCCTGACGGAGAATGGAGCGGAGTCCGTTTGCAAACGTATACCCGATTTCGGGTCGCACTTGACTCTGTGCGACACCGGGAATCTCATATTCAACCGGGTCCTCGAGTGAAACGACGTTGAATTTTTCGCGATCGAGTTCAGAAAGCATGGCGAAAAGCGTTGTTGATTTTCCTGAACCGGTCGGACCGGCAATAAGAATAATGCCATACGGAGCTTTCATCATTTCACGCACCGTAGCTAGATTTTCTTTGGTGAGACCAACCGAATCGAGTGTTGCGGTTGCGGCTGACTGGTCCAAAATACGCATCACAATCTTTTCGCCGTATTCGGTCGGGAATGTGGAAACACGAAAATCAATACGACGCTTCTCAACGGTAGCCGAGAAACGCCCGTCCTGTGGCTTTCGTTTTTCATCAAGACGCAACTTCGCGAGAATCTTGATACGCGCAATAACCGCCTCATGTACTTTCCCGGGAAGTTCAATCGAGGTATGGAGATTACCATCCATGCGAAAGCGAACCCGCGTCTTCGTGGCGGAAGGTTCAATATGTATGTCAGATGAATGCCCTTCAATGGCATAGCGCAATATGGTCGAGACGATCTTTGTGACCGGAGCATCCTCTTTGAAGGTTCCTGAGACCCCGGTAAGATTTAAATCTTCCTCCGATGATTCCTTATTTTTGAGTGGAGAGATGATTGCGGGCGATTCTCCGGGCGCCGGTACTTTTGTCGTTTCGTATTCAGAGAGTGCTTCGTTCACTTCCCCCGATATGTTTTCATACGCGGCAACCACCCGATCAAAATCAGACATTGTGATAAGAAAAATCTTATACGGAATACCGATCTTCCCGGAGATAAACTGCAGTGCATCAATCGCTTCGAGGTTATCCGGATCCGTAACACCGACCTCAAGAACACCATCCTGTACATCAATAGGTACAAATCCGTAATGTTGTGCTGATTCTATCGGAATATAATCAAACACATCTGAATTAGCGGGCGGGTCACCTAAGAGACGCGTCGGAAGTCCGTACGTCGCTCCCACATCAGCAAGTGCTTTTGCGAGTACCACGCCATGCGCATTAAGCGCGTCTTCGAGTGAGCGTTTTTTGGCAAGATCTGCTTCAACTTCCGCGCGATCTTTTACGGAGAGGGTGCCATTGTCAACAAGTAGTCTAAGAAAATTCATCCCGTTAGAAATAGGACGCGGACACGCACAAGTGTCCATCGAAGCCTATATGGTTAGTGTTCATAAAGTCGACCTTAGAGATTATATAATATTCGCGTCCGCGATTTCTAACGGGATTCATTCCTTACATTCCGGTTACTCCTGGTACAGAGGCGAACGGATCGGGACGGCCGATTGGTTCGGGTGCAATGGGTGTGGTGAGATTGGTGAGTGCCATGAACTTTGGATTGGAGAAAATCGCCGTATTGAATGAGATTGGCTGAAGCTTACTCACGAGATCTTGGAACTGTGTTTGTGCAACATTTTGCGTCGGAAGTGCCGCGGTGAGTGGCGCTTGATTCCCGGAACCGGTAAAAAAATACCAATAGATTCCTCCTGCAAGAAGAATGCCGATGATGATCAAAATAATGGTGTTAGATTTCATACCGCAATATCAATTTAGTGGAGCCAGTAAAGGCGCAAAATCATTTGGTACGTATACACGCCGGTAGTAGAACCTTTTATAGTTAAATCGCGTACATCGAGGAGACGCTGACTGCTCTCAACGCCAACTAAAAAGGATTGCAGGGAGTCAAAGGTGCCGAACGCTGAGAGAGAGAGGTCCACTGAACCGACCGGATTCGCTCCGGTCGCCGGCAAAGTACCGGCATTTGTATTTGCCGCACTGCTGGTGTCGTTGGTAATAACATCGATATTTGACACTGAAAGCCCCGAGCGCGAAGCGAGTGCGTTCAAATCAAGAACCATACCGACGTTATCAACCGAACTTGGCAGAAAGGTAGCAAGTGCGGCAAGATTTGCCGGGTCAATGGCGTTGCGCGCGGCAACAAGACTGTCCTGTCGTGCCGTGTATTCTTGTGCGGCGGCAAGCGCCTGATTATCAGCGGCAATCGCCGCATTAGTTTTTGCGATTGAACCCGTCCAGGTCGGATTCACATAGAAAAAGAAGATGCCGAGTGCAACGACGAATGCGAGACCGGGGATGATGCGCGTGTTCATGGTTTGGTTGTGGTTGACACCGTAGTCGATGCGGTAGCCGACGGAGCAGTCGATGGAGATGCAGTGCCCGACCCATTCGGCGAGAACGCAATAATACTCGGATCAAGTGTGGCGGCGAGATTGAAAGAAACTGAACTGTCTTTATTGATACTCATTTTTGAAAAGATGACATCTTTGATACGGCTATCGGTCGCAAATGCTTCGGAGGTAGCCGAGAGTGCATTGAAACTTTTTGCGACACCCGTTCCATTTACCGTGATAGCACCCGTTGGCGAGAGTGCAATATGCAATGAGGTAAACAGAACCGTTTGCGGAAGAACTTTTTCAAGAGTTGCGAAGAACCCGGAAAAAGCGGTGTGGTTCGCCAGAAGTGTCTGGCTCGCATCGAGCCGGTCGCGCAATTGTACGAAACTTTCGACGGTTGCCGGATCGATAGCCGCCTCAGCTTTTGCAAGATCAGCATCTCGTGCCGTTTTATTTCCAATCAAAACCTGATTATAAAAGAAAACACCAATCGCAAGTATAAAAACAATGCCCAAAATGCCGTACGCGATGAAACCCAGTACGCCGGTGAAGTCGCTGGAGCGCGCCACACGTCCCGCAGTCGGTACGTGCGGTACAAACGAAGTTGGTATCGTGGGAGGAAGAGCCATTTCATATATAGTGTACACCACTCATCTCGAAGCGAGATGAGTGAACTGTGCAAA
>DATKTB010000011.1:0-5482 GCA_035531355.1 Minisyncoccota bacterium
CGGATCGCTCAGTGTCGGTACGGGTACTTGTTTGGTACTGCCTCCCGGAGGTACGGGTCCCATGATAGGAGTCGCATAGCCATCCAGTACGTTCGAAACAATCGCCTGCCGATCGAGCGCGAGCGCGAGCGCTTTCCGGACTTCGCTTCGCGCATACACTTGATTTTGATTGGAATTAAAGAATACGCCAAACACACGCGCATACGGAGCTGTCAGGGTTCTCTTTCCCGGAATACCATACGCGCTTTCAATACTGCCGTTCGAAAGCGCGAGCGCGAGATTCTCAGTATCTTGGTAGAAATTAAAATTAATGTTGTTGAGGTAGGGTCGGCCGAAAACATAGTACGGGTTTTCGTCGAGCACAACATTTTTAATAAGTCCTGATGCGTCGCGCGAAATGCTGGAAACCTTAAAAGGTCCCGTGCCGACCGGATTTGTTTCAAGGGGAGAGAACGGAAACTCATCGCTCGAAATATCTTTCCAAAGATGTTCCGGCAAGATGCCGAGCGTTGTCAGTCCGAGAAATGGTGCATAAGCTTCGGAGAGCGTAAAACGAACCGTTTCCGAATCAACGGCGACGACATTAACGCCTGACCAGTCTGCATACTCAGGGCTTTTAAGCGCAGAATCCTGAGCTCGCTTGATCGTGAAGACAACATCGTTTGCGGTCACGGGCGATCCGTCGCTAAATTTTTCGTTCGGGCGCAAGACAAATGTATACGTTTTTCCATCGGCACTTATCGTATAGCTTTTGGCGAGCATCGGAATGAGCTCTCCTGAACCAGAAAGACCCATAAGCCCCGAGTAGGTGAGTGTCTGCAAATCCCTGTCTGCATCGGTAATAGCAAGGAGCGGATTGATGAACTGAGGATTTCCAACGACGCCTTCGGTAAGCGATCCGCCATAAGCGGGAATCTGTACGAGAAGTGATTGCTCAAGTACAAACACGCTCCAGAAAGAAGTGGTACCGACCAAAATCGCGAGCACATAGAATATGACACGATCTCCCGGAGAAAGTCGGTGAATGTACGCATGGACGCGATCAAGGACCGGTATATGTCGTATACGCACGAACGGTTCTCTCCAGTGAGAACGAGTCTCGGTGGTCATGATCCCGCCAGAAGGAAGCTCGCTATCGCGACGAGTACGAGAAGAACAGCGATAAGGATTGTCGCATTGAATAGAAATTTCTCGGCGCCACGGCGCTTGTAAAATGTTGATGCGAAATTATCACCTCCAAAAGCTCCCCCGAGAGTCGCGCCGCGTCGCTGAAGGACGATGCCGACAATGAGGAGTATTGAGAGGACTATTTCCGCGTACGGTAGTGCGAGTACGAGTGCCTCCATCTGTGTCCTTAAAGATAGCATAGAGGGGTAGTAGAGCGCAACTTGCTTGTATGCGGTGGTTTCCTTATACTGCATCTGCTGTGCATCGGGGATTTTTATTCATTTATATATAGATACTATGGCAAAGAAACTTTCACTTACGCCGCTCGGCGACCGTATTGTCGTACAGCCTTCTCCTAAAGAAGGAGAGAAAAAACTTGCTTCTGGAATCATCATTCCCGAAACGGTTAACAAAGAGAAGCCAACAAAAGGCGTTGTGGTTGCCGTGGGTCCCGGGAAATACGAAGACGGTAAACGGGTTCCTCCACAAGTAAAGATTGGCGATGTCGTGCTCTTCAGTTCGTATGGATATGACGAAATAAAAATTGAAGATACAGAATATTATATTCTCGCCGAATCTAACGTGCTCGGTATCGTGAGTTAATCCTAATTAATTTTTCAACCCTATGGCAAAACAAATTCTTTTTTCTGAAGACGCGCGCAAGAGTATCGCGAAAGGTATCGCTCAGGCGGCACATGCGGTGAAAATAACGCTTGGCCCGAAGGGCCGGAATGTTGTTATCGAGAAATCGTACGGCGGACCCCGTATTACCAATGACGGTGTTTCTATCGCCAAGGAAATCTCTTTCAAAGACCGATTTGAAAACATGGGCGCCGAAATCGTAAAAGAAGTGGCAAGCAAGACGAATGATACGGCCGGCGACGGTACGACGACTTCAGTGGTACTTCTTGAGGCGCTTGTGGAAGAAGGTCTGCAGTATTTGATGAAGGGCGCAAATGCAATGACCATCAGAAAAGGAATGGAAATCGCCCGCGACGCGGCGCTTGCTGAACTGAAAAAGATGGCAAAACCAATCTCCGGTAAGGCCGAAATAAGACAGGTAGCATCACTGTCGGCTGAGTCTGAAAAACTCGGTAGTATCATCGCTGAGGCAGTTGAAAAGGTTGGCGCAAGCGGCGTCGTCACCGTTGAAGAAAGTCAGGGAATGGAACTTTCCTACGATGTCGTCGAGGGACTGCAAATCGATAAAGGGTACGTGTCGGCCTACATGGTCACGAATCCTGAGCGGATGGAGGCCGAAATGAAGGACGCTCCGATTCTCATTACTGACAAAAAAATTGGGAGCGTACAGGAGATACTGCCGCTCCTCGAGAAAATTGCTCAATCAGGGAAAAAAGATCTCGTTATTATCGCCGAGGATATAGAAGGGGATGCGCTCTCAACATTTATTCTAAATAGATTGCGCGGTACGTTTAACGTGCTTGCGGTCAAGGCGCCGGGATACGGCGATCGAAAGAAAGAGATGCTTGCAGATATTGCGACGGTTGTTGGAGCGCAGGTCATCAGTAACGAGGTAGGTATGACGTTTGAAAACGCGACACTTGCTATGCTCGGTAAGGCTACGCGCGTGGTGGCGACAAAGGACGTAACGACGATTGTCGGCGGGAAAGGGAAAAAGGCAGACATTACGGCGCGGGTTGACCAGCTCTTGGCACAAGCAAAACTGTCGGATTCAAAGTTTGATAAAGAAAAATTTGAGGAGCGCATCGCGAAACTTTCAGGAGGTGTTGCAGTCATCTCAGTCGGTGCGGCAACCGAGACGGAGATGAAATATCTCAAGGACAAGATTGATGATGCGGTCAAAGCGACGAAAGCCTCAATTGAAGAGGGTATCGTGCCGGGTGGAGGAGCCGCGTTCGCAAAGATCGCAAAGAAACTGACGACGTACGCAGGAAAATTAACTGCTGAAGAAAAAGTTGGTTTCACTATTGTGGTGCATGCACTCGAAATGCCGCTTGCGCAAATCGCGATAAACGCAGGGAAAGACGATGCGTCAGTTATTGTTTCAAAGGTCCAGAACGGGAAGGCACAGGCAGGCTATAACGCACTTACTGATGAAATGGTGGAGGACATGCTGAAGTCAGGAATTGTGGATCCCGTGAAGATGCCGCGTATGGCGCTTGAGAATGCCGTTTCAGCGGCGGCGATACTTCTCACGACCGAAGCGGCTATTGTCGAGATTCCGGAACCGAAATCTCCGCCGTCGGGTGGGGGAGATATGGGAGGAATGGGATATTAAGTTATTAAACCGCATACAGAAAACGCGCCCCGCCAAAGCGGGGCGCGTTTTCTGTATGATCAGTCTGGTTGTTTGTTATAACTTATGATTTCCCAGCCTCGGGTTGCGGAAAACATCTTCCACGGATGATACTCGCAGATGGTAATACCCGCGTTATCTGAGGTATTAAAAAAAGTTAGCTTAATAAAATCTTTGGCGTGTAATCGCTGTCGATACAGGGTATACGCGATAATCATCTTCAGAATGAGGTGGTGCGTGACCACAATCGTATCGCCGGTGCCTTGCCGCGCGGCAAGGTCAACGAATTTTTTCGCTCGCGTTTTCATATCGATGAAATTCTCTTCATCGGAAAATCGGTACTCGTCGGGGTGATAGGAGAGGTCCATCTGGTCAACAATGCGGACAACGTCAGGGTCTTGGGTGCTTTTTCCGATGATTTCACTCGGGTTGCGCCGCTCAGTAAGGAGCGGGGAATAGGTTATGGGCACATGAAAATATGCATTGATAATGGTTGCCGTTTCTTTTGCGCGGGTATAGGGACTACTGATAATGCGTTTAATAGGGATGTCTTTAAGAAATTTACCAACCTGGTCTGCCTGTTCTTGTCCTTTGAGAGAGAGTGAACCTTCCGCGCCTTGACGGATATGTTGTGCATTCAAAAGTGTCTCGCCGTGTCGAATAAAATAGAAGCGGCGGATTCGCATTCGAAGTGCTATAAGAAGTGCAACAAATACGAGTGCCGGCACAAGGAAGATCGTCTCAGGTAATGACTGCATACGAAAGGAAGTATACCTGAATACCGCATCCGCTCACGCAAAAAGTTTTGCACAGGCGTATCTCACGATTTTCCAGAAAGAGTCATACTAGAGAGAGCGGATTTCTGTTCCCGCTTTAACCACCTATCCTCACTCGCATGAAATCATTGCACGGTGTCTCGTTCTGGCTCGTTATTATCGGCGGACTCAACTGGGGTCTGGTCGCTCTTGGACAGTATATGGGTAGCAATTTCAACATCGTAAATCTTCTTTTCGGTTCAATCCCGACGCTAGAGAATCTTGTTTACTTGTTGGTTGGGCTTGCGGCGGTCTCTCTTCTTTTCACCCACAAACAAACGTGCCGCCAGTGCAACCCCTCTGCAGTATCGTAACGGTTCTTCCGTAACTAATTAAAAAATCCCCGACGCAAAGCGTCGGGGATTTTTTAATTCTGAATTTCTGCGAGGCGAGCGCCGAGTCCGCGAAGCGGCGCGGGCCTGTCCGAACGGGAAGTTTCTTTTTGCGGTGAGTGTATCACCTTTGCTCGAACCCACTTCGCACGCGCCGAGCGCGTGGTGGCTCGGAACTGAAGCGTACGCCCCGATTCCGCTGACTGCGCCTCAACCGCGCTCGCGGACTCGCGCGGGCAAACCCAAAAATTTCCTTGCATTTCTTTGCTCGGCTCCTCCCCCGACCCCTCCGCCGAAAGGCGAAAAAAGAGGAAAGGAAATTTTTGGTTTGCGTCGCCGAATTCCGCAATGCTAACTATAGTATGTCGCACTAAAGTTAGCAAATGACTATACTTACGTTATCCACTATGAAAAGGAGCGTGCTTGTAAAATTCGGCCAAAAAGTCCGCGCAGAGCGCGATAAGTTGGGTTTGTCGCAGGAAGCGTTAGCTTCCCGCGCCGGAGTTCACCGTACCTATGTCGGGATGATTGAGCGCGCCGAAAAAAACATAACCCTTGAAAATATAGAAAAAATTGCCAAGGCGTTAGGTATACGGATAGCGGAATTTTTTGACTAAAACATGCACAGCTACACCTTTAGAAAAATCAAGAATGTGAAGTTTCATGGCAAGAAATCGCAGGCCGATATTGATATTGCGGTATTCAAACAGGCGGTTAGTAACTTTGACGAGGCAATAACAAAACTCGACGAGGTTGCAGACGGACTCTTTGCCACGTTGGGCATGCGAAATCTAAGCGCGTTCATCGGCGAGATGTTTGCCGCCGCACTTGCAAAAGCGTCAAATGGGTTTCTTTTAAAAAATCCACACCAGGACGGCTATCCCGATCTA
>DATKTB010000012.1:0-4236 GCA_035531355.1 Minisyncoccota bacterium
AGAAATGCGCGCATCACCGCGTATACAACGGTAGCGCCTATAACACCGAAGACTGTCGCCATAGTAACCGGTACAACACGAAGCGCATGGAGCGGCAGAGCACTCTGTATCACAAAGGGTCGAAAGATAAAAAGAACAATAAGATTCCCGATAACCGCTCCAACGATGGCGACTAAGAAACTTTTTAGAAAAGACATGACCGGTGCAAATATTAAGGAAGTAATGTCTCATATGATACCAGATTCTGCCCCTCATTTTTAAAAACAACATGATATGGTTATAGACAATGAACGAGGAACCGCGCGAGTACGATGCGCACACCAATGCATTCCAAACGCTCAAAGATAAAATCTACTTCCATCGTCTCCCCTCCTACGGCAATAGCATATTCTATTCGCTCGGCTTCATGGCGCTTACGTGTCTCCTTCTTCTTGCCGGAACCGGAATCATCATGGCATTTATGGGTCAGACATGGTGGCTTTTCTCTTCGGAAGGCATCTTCGTGCGAAGCGTCCACCTTTGGACGGTGCAAGCATTCATCTTCATTCTCGTACTGCATGTTCTGGTCGGGTTTTCGACCAGCGGTTTCCGTGCTCCGAGACGAATGGTGTGGGTTTTTGGCGCAATCATCTTTGCCTTAGTACTTATCCAGACGGAGTTCGGGTACGGGCTCCGTGGTGACTTCTCCTCTCAATTCCGCGCAGTCTCGGGAGCCGATTTCTGGAACGGCGCCTACCTCGGCTACTGGTTAAATCCTTTGAACTACACCCAGACATTCGTGATTCATGTTGCCATTATTCCGCTCACCATCTTTTTCCTTTTCTTGGGACACTACATTCTTGAACACACCTATGGTATCGCGCGTCCGTTTCGGAAAGAGACAAAATATAAAATGGTCGCCGCAGATCATCGCAAGCTCTTCATGCGCGGCGGCGCGCTCGTTGCACTCATCTTCTCTCTCGCGTTCTTCTTCCACTCACCGTATGTACCTTCAGTGACCATTGCCGACATTGCCAAACAGAATCCCGCACTCGTCGCACAAACTCTTCTTGAGGAATTTAATCACACCTCCGATACCGCGACGTATTTTGATTCGATAGACCCCTACACGTTCGACACGCAACAAGTATATGTGGTCGTTCCATTTCAGCAGTACGCACTGGGCGCGCAAAGTGGAGATTCGTGGGCCGCCTTCACAAGCGAACCGCTTACCGTACAAAAAGCAGATATAGAGGAAGCGAAACAGTACGTAACCGCATCGGACACTAATACATCTGCCACCACGACCAATCCCGTTATTCATATATTGCGTACCCTCCTGCCAATGGCCAAAAGCGGACTCTATGAATCTCTACTGAATCAGGAGAATCCGACGGCAAACAATACGTACACACTCCGTTTTTTAGTTGATATGGGTATTCCTGAAGCAAAAGCGGCATCGCTTAACATGGCTACCCTTCAATGGGGTATGACGAAAGACGAGACCGGAAGTGTATGGAAACTACCACCCGGTTCTTGGTGGCTCCTACCACTGGCACTGGTCAATACAGCCTTCAATCTTCCGAATAATCTATATGGTGATCGCGATGCAGGATTCATTCTTGGATTCCTTCTCCTCGTCTTTATTCTTTTCCCCTATATACCCTACCTCAACCAATTGCCCGAACTTCTTCCCTTCGGACGGATCATCCAGAAAGAGCCGAAAGAAAAAGAACCTCCTATGGAACACGAGAAGTGAAAAAACAAAAACCGCGGCCTTGTAAAGGCCGCGGTTGCGAGACGGAATCAGCAAGATGCTGATTGTCGATTATTTCGCTTTCGCTGGTTGTTAGATTCACTCCTTGCTTCGATCGAGACCACGATGACGCTTTCGGCAATCTTGAAGCGCGTGAGACAGGCGCACAGTTGGCCGTCGAACTTCGGTGGCTCACAGGCCCAGTGCGGGACATAGAGCAGTCCGGCGATCTGGCACTGCCACTGCCGCTCTCCGGTCTTCTTGTTGGTACGAAGAGAGAAACGCAGATCAATCGATTTGTTTGGAACGAACATGAGAACTCTCCCGGCTATATACCCCCAATGGGGCGTTGAAATACCAAAATCTATACTACATCATTTAAATTGTATGTCAATACTCTAGGCGGGCGATTAGCGAATGCATACCTGTGTTTCTGCATCACAGGCACGCAACAGTTTCAAAAGATCTTGTTGCGATAGGGCAACACATCCCGCTGTTGGCGTATACGCGGGCCGCGCAATGTGCATAAAAATAGCGCTCCCCTTCCCTTTTTCCGGAGGGGAATCATTGTAACCGAGTACGACGATAACATCATAGAGAGCGTCTTCACGCCAGAGAAGCTCGTGACTACCGTCATACGGAATCTTTACGTGAGTGTTGTAGGAATCTTTCTGTACGTCATCGCTCCATCCGTCATTCTTTTCAAGAGCAGTGGTGGTAAATGGAGAGAGTGGTTTTTCTATTTTATCTGCACGATAGAAAACTTCCCGTATCTGAAAACAACCGACCGGCGTTGCCCCATCGCCTTCTTGTTTATCAATTTTTATTCCACCTTCGCCGACGGTGCACGGATATTCGACACCCTTGTACGTCAGTATGTTTCCTTGTATCTCAATATTCATTGCTCATAAGTATAGCGGAAAAATTTTAACCCAAACAAAATTGATTGGCGACCAGAAATGGTACCGAAACCTTTTTGATTACTTGGAAGTTGTAGTGGGTATATGACAAAACACACTACTCTCTGGATGACTGGTATAGGAATACTCATCCTTCTGGCAGGATTTGTGGGATACCGGATGTATCAGACGCACCTTGCCCATACCACTTTTGAACGATATTACGCCTTTAGAGGATGCAATGAGTTAGTAGATAAGACCGCGACCTCAAGTGACTGCAGGCTCGCTAACGGACAGGTAATTAAAATAGTTTTCTATAAAGGCGGATGGTACCTCGATGGCGATTTGCCCATATCGTTGGGGAATTTCACCTTCTGATTTTATCGACCATACCCTCCTCCGGGCGAGCACTGTCGCACCTTAACTTTGCCTTTTCCCGTGCAGGAGCATAGCAACTGCCTGTTCCATAGAGCCGGCAGGAGTGACATCACCGCCGTTCACGAAAAATATTTCGTCGGCATTTTCAATCGTATTCAAGCGATGGGCAATAATGACGCGAGTCGTATGTTTCGGTAATTTCTTCAATATATCTTCAAGCAACTGTTCGGTCACCGTATCTATATTTGCCGTCGCTTCGTCCAGGATAAGCAAGTCGGGATCACGAAGTATCGCTCGTATGAAGGCAATCAACTGCTTCTGTCCGAGTGAGAGTGCGTCGCCTGACGTGGCAACTTTCGCTTCAAGTCCTCCGTCAAAACGCGTGAGTAAGCTCTCGAGACCTGAATCACGGATTACGGCAACGAGCGCTTCATTCGAATACTCTTTATACGCTTCATTACCATACAGAATGTTCTCACGCACAGTGCCGGAAAAGAGAATCGGTTCTTGCAAAATAAATCCTATCTTTTTTGTGCGCGTGGCAGTATCAAACGTTCGGATGTCGCGCCCATCCAAATAGATAGTTCCCTCGGACGGATCATAGAGCCGTGCCATGAGAGACGCCGTTGTGGTCTTACCTCCGCCCGTCGGACCGACGAGCGCATACGTCTTTCCGTGCTCAAACGTAAGATTCACCTTTCGCAATATATCCGTACCTTCTACGTACCGAAAGGAAACATTTTTAAATTCAAGCAATGCACTGCTCTTTTGTTTTTCTGCATCGGCAAGTGACACCGGAAGCACACTCATTTCGCTGTGCATGGTGAGTATCGCCGAGATACGGTCCCATCCGGCAAGCGCAACTTGGAAGTTCGACCACAGCGCGGCAAGCTGACGAAGCGGACCATAGAAGTTAGTCACGTACGCGAGAAAACCGACCAAAAGACCGATGGTGAAGCTCCCGGTTGAAATAAGATACGTGCCGTAAGCCAACACAATGAGCTGGGCGATGTTTGATGAAAAACCGAACACCGGTGTGAAGGTATTGTTGGCAATTCCCGCTTTCACTGCCGCAAGGTAGTTGCTATCGTTGGCAACCGCAAAACGCTTACGAAAGAAATCACGGCGATTGAATGCCACAACGACTTTAAAGTTATTAAGACTTTCTGATACTTCTGCCGACAGCGCACCGGTCGAAGCGAGGGATACCGCATTCGAGCGCTT
>DATKTB010000013.1:0-4454 GCA_035531355.1 Minisyncoccota bacterium
CAACGGCACGGTTCCGTCATGGAACACTCAGTGTTTACCTTCGGTATCAACGGCTGTTCACGCGTTTTCACCGGCGAAATGAATCGTCACCGCGCGGGTGTCGGCATTTCGGAGCGGAGTATGCGTTACATTCGTTACACCGACATTAAGTTCTGGATGCCGGAATGTTTTCGCGATGATGTTTCTGATACGCTTGAAATTGCCGAAAAGAAACGGAAAAGTCGAGAGACACTCACTCTTCTGTTTCAAAATGCCGAGCAAGGAATGGCCACATTCGCCAATATCTGGAAAGAAGAACTGTCACCCGAAAGTACATTCCACGCAAAGAAAGTTCTTACCTCGGCATTTCGCCGCGGTATTGGTATGGGAATTGCAACGGGCGGTGTCTGGTCGCTCAATATGCGCGCCCTTCGACACATCATTGCTCTTCGTACCGATGCCGGCGCCGAAGAAGAAATTGTCCATGTCTTCAAGAAAGTCGGAAAAATAATGCTTGAGCAGGTACCGGAACTTTTCGGAGATTTCAAGGAAGTGGACGGTGCCCTCATTCCGGAATATTGGAAAGTTTGAAAAAATTCTCGTATATCTTTTTTAAGGCGGTGACCTCGGTCACCGCTTTTTATATAGATTTGCTTTTTGTGTTTTTAACGCGTACAGTCACCGCGGGCTGTACCACGCATCATGAATAGAAAGGAGTAGAGCATGTCACAGAAAGGCGTCTTACCGAAGCAAATGCTTCGCGAGCTGTTTGAGCAAGGTTACATCACCACTATCGATGAGTCATACCTCAATCCGGCATCAATTGATTTGCCGTTGGCGGACGAGGCGTATCGACTGGAAAGTATCTTCCTTCCTTTGTCGGGCGAAAAGGTACGCGATTTGTTGCCTCTTGTTGGAGCAACTCCGCACCACTTTGCCAATCCTCTTGAAGTGGGCGTTCCATACCTCATCCGGATAGCCGGAACATGGAAACTTCCGAGTACGGTATACGGTTACGCGAATCCAAAGTCATCAACAGGAAGAAACGGTTTTTTCTGCCGTACTGTTGCTGATAGGGTTGCTATGTACGAAGCACTCATCGGTCCAGGATGGACGGGCGAAACGTGGGTGCTTGCACGTCCGGACTATTTCCCTGTATTGCTTACTCCGGGCATCGCGGTCTCGCAAATGCGTTTTTTTGACGGGAAGTCATTTCTTGATGACTTCCATACCGAACTCGCAATACAGCAAACAGGGTTGCTTTTTAGTGAGGACGGGAAGAAATTGCCACTTGAGGATACTCGTCGACATGCCGATTCGTTTCTGTTAACGCTTCATGTGGGCGAGACCATGGGATGGGAATGCCGTGGAACACGAAAGATACTTGATCTCACGAAGATTGATTTCTATGAACCGGATGATTTCTTCAAACCAGTACGAGTGATGGATGGAAAGTACATTTTACGGAAAGGATGCTTCTATATTCTCACCACACGAGAGCGGGTTATGGTTCCTCCAAATCTTTCGGCGGAACTGCGCGCAATCGATCCGCGGCTGGGCGAATTTCGATCGCATGCGGCCGGATATATCGATCCTGGGTGGGGGTATGGTGAAAACGGAGAAGCGTGCGGGCGGCCTATTACGCTCGAAGTTATTCCGCAAGAAGATATGCTGGTACGGGATGGGCAGACAATCGCGCGCATTCGGTATGAGTATATGAAAGAAGTCCCTGAAATGGTATATGACGCCGCGGCCTCAAATTACAGCGATCAGTATACCGCTCGACTTTCGAAACACTTCAAGAAGTCTTGAGTTATTCACTTTCTACCCCGCACTGACATCAGTCATTGCGGGGTTTCTTTATTTCAACTACTATCTGCCCTGGAACGTTTGGTTTCTTAAAAGGAGTATCGTATGCCCCTGCTTATTATTGAAGGTGGAGAAGGTTCTGGGAAAGACACGCAAATTAATCTCCTGAAGGAACGGCTTGATCCTGAACATACTGTCTTTGTGCGCGAACCAGGAGGTACTGAATTGGGAGAGAAGATGCGTGCCATTCTTCTCACCGAAACAATGGCTCCAGAAACTGAATTATTTCTTTTTCTCGCGGCTCGCACGGAGCTCGTGCATAACGTTATAGGACCTGCTCTCCTGAGGGGAAAGTTGGTTGTTTCGAATCGTTTCGAGCTTTCCACTATTGCGTATCAAATCTACGGACGGCAACGCCACAACCTACTCGAGCCCTTCAGGGCATTCTCCAAAAATATTTTTGGTGTAATGAAGCCCTACTACATCTTGATTGATATTGAACCTTGCCTCGGGCTTCAACGCGTGAAAAGCCGAGGTGACGGAGAAACAACTTTCGATGCAGAGACCCTTGAGTTCCATGAGCGCGTACAAAAGGGATTTCTCACACACTACAATGACGATAATCGTGGGGTATGTGTGGACGGAGCTGATTCGGTCGAAGAAATTTCCCGCCAGATCGCTCGCCAAATGAAGCGGTGGCATCTCTGAAATACGGGCACCCCGCACTGACATCAGTCAGTGCGGGGTTTCTCTTTTTCCCCTTATATACGCTAGGATAGGGATATGGAATTTCCCTATATCGAAAAAGAGGACGAGGAGCTCTATGCCGCAATGGTCGGTGAAGAGCGCCGCCAGGCGGAAGGGTTGGAGCTTATCCCGTCTGAAAATTACGTGTCGCGGGCGGTGAAAGAGGCAATGGCTTCATCACTCACTAATAAATATTCAGAAGGATATCCCGGGAAGCGCTACTACGGCGGACAAGAGTTCACCGATCAAGTCGAGACACTCGCGATTACCCGCGCGAAGAAACTCTTTGGTGCGGAGTATGCCAATGTACAGCCGCTCGGAGGTGCAAATGCAAACATTGCGATGTATATGGCACTTCTTGAGCCAGGAGATACGGTGCTCGGCATGGACCTTTCACACGGCGGGCACCTAACGCACGGACACCCGGTCACCTATCTCACCAAGGTTTTCAATTTCATACGATACAAAATGGGGGATATTGATACGGGAGAAATTGATTACGACAACATGTTGCGGGTTGCAAAAGAAGCGCGGCCAAAAATAATCCTCGCCGGTTTTTCGGCGTATCCACGAGAGCTTGATTACAAAAACTTTGTCGAGATTGCGCGGGAAGTGGGGGCGGTTGCGGTGATGGACATTGCGCATATCGCGGGGCTCATTGCGGGCGGGGCAGTGGAAAATCCCTTTGACTACGGATTCGATATTATGACGACGACGACACATAAGACGCTTCGCGGACCACGGGGCGGCATGATCCTCACGCGTGAAAATGCAGAGTTTGCAAAGAAGATTGATAAGGCGGTATTTCCCGGTTTCCAGGGCGGTCCGCACATGCATCAGATTGCGGCAAAAGCGGTTTCTTTTCAGGAGGCGCTCCAGCCAGCTTTTAAAGACTATGCCGCACAGATTCTTCGAAATGCAAAAGCAATGGAGTACGTGTTTGCAACCCATGGCGCACGCATGGTCACTGGCGGCACGAGCAATCATCTTATTCTGCTCGATGCGTGGACCTCGTTTGGTATTTCGGGCGCTGAGGCAGAAACACTGCTCGATTGTGCAGGAATCACACTCAACAAAAATACGATTGCCGATGATGTCCGTCGTCCGTTGGATCCCTCGGGTATTCGTTTCGGAACGCCGGCGATGACCACGCGCGGTCTTGGTGAAGCCGAATCGACACAGATTGCAAAACTCATGCTCGAAGTGCTCCTGAAGCGTGACGACGCGACCGTTGAACGTGCGAAACAGGAAGTAAAAACAATTGCCCTCGCACACCCCATACCTGAATCATTTTTATAATAAAATCTGGTACACTCGCCCCATGGAAGATCGGATACAAAAGATAGTGCGCGCGTTTCTCAAGAGCGTCGGTGCGCCGGATACGGCATTCACTGTTGAACGGCCGGTAGCCATGGCTCATGGTGATTACACCACCAACGCGGCGCTCGTCGTTGCAAAAACACTTTCCCGAAATCCGCGCGAGGTCGCGGACGACCTCGCGCGCTATCTTCTCGACACTCTCGGCGCAGAGGTGGTGAGTCACGTGTCAGTTGCGGGTCCCGGTTTTGTAAACCTTACGCTCGCTCGTGAGACGATTGCACTTGCCGTTGCGGAAGCTGACGCACAAGGGTCAGAGTGGGGGAAGGGAACAGAAGAGGAAGAGAAGCGCATCATTGTTGAATATTCAAATCCAAACGCTTTTAAAGAGATGCATGTCGGACATTTGGTCGGGACCATTATCGGTGAGGCCGTCTCACGTCTTATTGAAAACAGCGGTGCAACAGTCGCTCGCGACACCTTCGGTGGAGATATTGGTCCAAATGTTGCGAAGGCGCTCTGGGGACTTCGCCAGAGTGGTATCACTGATCCGACAACCGCCGCAGAAGTGGGTACCGCGTACACTGAAGGATCAACTGCTT
>DATKTB010000014.1:0-3848 GCA_035531355.1 Minisyncoccota bacterium
AAAGAATATATAGCAAGATAACGAGTATGTCGATAGTCAATAGAGCTATTTCTTATACGTGTTATGAAAGAATAATACAGATCTTGTTCACTTGTGTGGCATACCAGTTTTCTAAAAATCCACTGTATACTTATCTCTATGATCGCTCATTCACATATATATCTAAAGAAACTAGACGAACAGGATGGCTACACAGCGTGGCTTGTAAATGGAGCGCTAGTTCGTAAGGAGTTCGATGAAAATTTTGTTGAGTATGATTACCATGGTCACTTTCGTTTTATTCCAGAAAAAGAATTTTGGATTGATGATGAGATGTCCGAAAAAGAATACCGTTTGTACATTAAACGGCTTTTGAAGGAAGTTTCTCTGTTAAAGGAAGGGGTCAGTGTTGTAGAAGCTGCTCACCAAGCCGATCTTTTTGAAGAAACACTCCGACAAAACGGGAAGCGTATGCAAAAGATTCTCACTTCTCAAAACCAAGAAACGCTTCGTCGTTCAGTTAAAAAAGAGAAAATTAACGAATATAGTGGTGTAGTAAGTGTCTGGCTTGTTGATGGCTCGCTCGTTAGGAGTGTGTATATGTTGGGATACGCTGAAGGAGGGCACGACGTAGTATATGCATGGATTCCCAAGAACGAGATTTGGCTTGAAGAATCTCTGAAGGTGGAGGAACGTGCTTTCATTGTGCTTCATGAATTACATGAACGATATCTCATGCTTTCGCAAGAAATGTCCTATGCGAACGCACATCACGAAGCAACTATCGTTGAGGATCACTATCGAGAAAATAGGAAAGGGCTTGAAGAACGTATTCTTGAGGAAATACAAAAGAACGACTCAGTTTCAAGTGACACACTGTAGTAATTCGTTCACACGATTAAAAATTTTCTATTTAACCTCTGGGCGAGCACAAATAGTCACTTGGTGACCCCACGGGGACCGCGATTACGCTTATCGATCCTTACAGGATCTGTACACCTTGTGGCTAAAATTTTCGCAAGCTCAATTTTAGGCTCACAAAGTCCTTCGATTCCCCGCCGCAATGTCTCCCAGACACTGCTTGTGCCCACAAATGCAAAAGCCGCCTTTCGGCGGTTTGCATTTGTGACCCCACGGGGAATCGAACCCCGATTTACGCCGTGAAAGGGCGCTGTCCTAGCCGTTAGACGATAGGGCCGTATTGAAACCTTATCATTTTCACGTCGAAATGCTAGGATAGCGAATACAGGAGAGGTGGCTGAGTGGTCGAAAGCACTGGTTTCGAAAACCAGCAAGGGCGAAAGCTCTTCGTGGGTTCAAATCCCACCCTCTCCGCAAAAATAGTATACTGGTAAGCACAGATGTCTGTTACCTTCATCACGCATCTCATTTTAGAGTACCGCTACTGGATACTCATACCCCTTTCCTTCATCGAAGGTCCTGTTATCGCATTCATTGCCGGTACCTTTGCTTCAGTCGGTATTTTTAATATGTATTTCTTGGTCGTGCTTTTCTTTGTGCGCGACGTGGGTCTCGATGGGGTGTATTACGCCATTGGATACTTTGGGGGACATTCAAGCTTTTCGAAGCGCATGCTTCAGAAGATTGGTGTCACCGATGACCATCTCGAGCAGGTCCGTGTCTTATGGGTGAAGCATCCGGGAATGACGATGCTTATCGGGAAGCTCTCGTACGGAATCGCCTCAGCGTTTATTGTGGTTGCGGGAATGGTGAAGATGCCGCTTCGGGTGTTTTTTAAATATGGAATACTTGTGGCGATCCTTGAATACGGCTCACTTCTATATGCCGGTTATTTCTTGGGTACTTCTTTTGGCGGAAGTGTGACGCGAATTATCAATAATGTGCAATATATTATTGCGTTCGTCGCCGTTATTATTTCAGGCTACTATTTTGTCAGTTGGTATATGCGCGGCAAATTGCTCACCTCTGATAAGCGGATTGAGGATACGCCAGTATGATTTCTGCCAGAACTAGGGGATTTCGTACGGGGAAAAGACTATGAATGCCGGCGACCAGAATACGGTCTCTCGTGAGATGAAAAAGATAGTCATAGTGACCGATACGTGGTCACCGCAAATCAATGGAGTCGTCCGGGTGCTCCAAGCGCTCATCCCGCGATTAGAGGCACGCGGGTATGCGGTGACGCTTATTGAACCGGGACAATTTAAGACGGTGCCACTGCCATTTTATTCAGAAGTCCGCCTCGCTCTGTTTCCGCGACACCGTATTGTGCAGATACTGGATACCGTACAGCCGGACGCGGTATGTATCGTGACGGAAGGGCCGCTTGGTTGGGCGGCGCGCGGCGTATGCATGCAGAGTAACCGACCTTTTGTGACGTGGTACCACAGCCATTTTCAACTCTATGTTGATGTGCGTCTCCACGGGCTCCTTGCGCCTATTCACGCGGCGTTGAAGCGCTTTCACTCAACAGCCGTAGCAACCATGGTCTCGACGGAGAGTTTACGGAAAGAAATGCTGTCCGTCGGTTTTAAGAATCTTCTCATCATGCCACTTGGTGTCGATACAAAACTTTTTGTTCGCAATCCGACACCGCCGATACCGCTTTTTCCGAAACCGATATTTGTCTATTTCAGCCGTCTGGCAACTGAGAAGAGCCCCGAGGAATTTCTCAAACTGAAATTGCCCGGTACGAAACTGGTCATCGGCGACGGTCCGTTACGGGCGAAGCTCGAGAAAATCTATGGGACAAGCCATCATTTCGTTGGATATAAACGGGGACAAGAACTTGTCGATTGGCTTTCGTGTGCGGATGTATTTATTTTCCCCTCCCGCACTGAAACGTTCGGTTTAGTCGCCCTAGAGGCGCTTGCCTGTGGTATTCCGGTTGCGGCGCACCGTGTCATGGGTCCGCGCGACATTATTACGGAAGGGAAGGATGGGTACTTGAGTGATGATTTGCAGGAAGCGGCGATCAAGTGTCTTGAATTGTCACCGGAGGAGTGTCGCAAAAAAGCGCTCCTCTACTCATGGGAGCGCTCGGTTGACGCGTTTATAAAAAACATGAGTGAATCAGTTGTACGGTAATCGTACTATCGTACAACAGTCCATTCCTTATACGCAGTGCGACTAAGAAGAAGAACAGAAAATCCTTGCCGTATCCACATCCAGTAAAGTTTTAACCACCCCGTTTTATGCGCGCGGCGGCAGGAATGGCGTACTGAAAGTTGCCAGTGAGAATGAGTCCTGCCAATCTTGCTTAAACGGTTGAACATGTCGGTGTCTTCGCCTCCCGCAAGGTCTTCCCGATACCCCCCCGCCTCTTGAAACGTCGTCGCACGAATCATCTGAAATTCTCCCGAGGCATTGCCGTAGCGAAAAATATTGTTTGAGATGATATACCACAGATTAAGAGGTGCACTAAAGAATGAATCTCGGAGGAAATTTTTATTCTCGAGCCAGGGTTTGAGCGATACGGTCATAGCGACCAGTGAGGGGCGTTCCTCAAATTCACTCAGTGCTTTTGTAAAAAACGCATCAGGGTGGGGAATCGTGACGTCCGCATCAATAAAGACCAAAAATTTCCCTGTCGCATGTGCCGCTCCCGCATTCTTCGCCTCACCAAATGTCTGTCGTCGCTCTTGGTCCCAAATAACGATGTTATTAGTATACCGACGGGCAATAGAAAGTGTCTCATCCTGACTCCCGCCATCAGTGATAATAATTTCGTGTGGCAGATTCAACTGAGTAAGGCCTTTCAGCGTACGCTCTAAAAACGCACCCTCCTTGAGGGTGGGAATGATAATAGATAAGGTGGGAGGCATGGTTCGTATGGTAACACTTGAAAGAGGCACGCCTATTGCTTCTTGACCCAAAGGTAGATGTCT
>DATKTB010000015.1:0-4007 GCA_035531355.1 Minisyncoccota bacterium
TGGGTAGCTATGTCGGGTGACGATAACCGCTGAAAGCATATAAGCGGGAAACGTGCTCCAAGATTAGGAATCGTTATGAGACTCGTGAGAGATGATCACGTTGATAGGCTCTAGATGGAAGCGCCGTAAGGTGTTGAGTCAAGGAGTACTAATATGTCCAGTCTCTCGTGCGGAACTCTGTATAGCACCAATATATTTTTGTTCTCCTGTTCAATTATCTACTCCTTCGCAAACGAAGAAAAAAGAAATCTTATTTCATTTCTTCGTGCGCATGGGAAGATGTCATTTTGGCATATGCGTATTTGTGTGAAATAGGTCGAGTGTTCGGTTCTGGTGGTTTGGCGAGAGGGTTATACCCGTTCTCATTCCGAACACGGCAGTCAAGCCTCTTAGCGGCGATGGTACTCATCGTAAAAGATGGGGAGAGTAGCTAGCCGCCAGAACCGAACACTCGACCGAGTAAAGAAAGAGATCTTTTGTGAGGGGTTCTCACTCTAAACGTGGATGTAGTTTAACGATAGAACGTCAACCACTCTGTGCTTGCATTTTGTGCTTGAAAATACTGGTTCGACTCCAGTCATCCCGACCATGCGTTTGCCGCACAAAATGTGCGGCTTTTTTTTGATATACTTTCTCGTATGGATTGGGCCACGCGCCGAAGAATCATTATTTTACTTATGGTGAGCGCCGTCGTGACGGTGCTTATAACCGTTGTTTCTATGGTCACTTTTTATAAAGCACCATCATGTAGCGATGGTATTCAAAATCAAGGTGAAGCCGGTATTGATTGTGGCGGTCCGTGTGCGTATCTCTGTACGGCACAGGAACTCCCGCCCACTGTGCTTTTTACAAAAGTAATTTCGAATGGTACCGGTCGTACGGACGTGGTTGCTTCTATTGAAAATACGAACGCGGCGGCCGCCGCAAAAAATGTGCAGTATACGGTCTCGGTGTACGGACCCAGTCAAGAATTTATCCAACAAATAACGGGGACGCTTGATTTGCCTCCCACTGCGACCGTTCCCGTTTTCATACCCGGTATCGGATTCAATAATCAAAAAATTACAAATGCGTTTCTTACTATAGATCCAAAAAATATTCAGTGGTTTACCGCGTCGCAGACAATACCTCCCAATCCGGTTGTATCAAACATAACCCTAGGAGGAAGTGCCGCCACACCGCGTATTGATGCCATCCTTACTAACGCAAGCGTGAGCGCACTCAGTAATGTGCGTGCAATTGTTTTAGTGCATAATGCGCAAAACGAAGTCATTGCCGCATCGTCCACTATTGTTCCGATTATTCCGCCGCAAGGGCAAGCAACCGCATCATTTACCTGGAATACGGCATTTTCGGATGTTCCGACGACGATAGAAGTTGTACCACTCATCTCGCTTCCTTAGGGGCAGGAAAGACTGCGCCTAGTGGAAACATGCGGTACGATAGCTTCATAATGGCTCACCGTATTTCTGCACACTAATATGCCCCGCTTGCCTCGTCTTCTCTTCGATTGGACACTCTTTCTGCCGGCAGTGGTACTTTCAAGTATCGGTATTCTGACAATGAGCACCTTTGGTCAAGGGGTCTCGCTGGCTCCTCGACAGGTGCTCTGGCTTGCGATTTCTATGGGGGCTTATCTGCTCATAGCGTCTCTTGATATGCGTTTTCTTCGCCGCGTGTCAGTCGTTATGGTTCTCTATAGCGTTGCCGCTTTCTTGCTTCTTCTGGTACTCGTTATCTCGCATCCGGTTTTAGGTGCACGTGCATGGTTTTCAATCGGCCCCATTTCGTTTCAACCGGCCGACCTTGGCAAATTTGCACTCATCGCACTTCTTGCAAAATATCTTTCCCGCCGCTATGTCGCGATTGGTGATTACCGACATATTCTCGTTTCCGCCGGGTACACACTCGTACTTGCCGGTCTTATTTTGATTGAGCCGGATATGGGGAATACCATTATATTTTTTATGATATGGCTCGGCATGATGCTTGTGTCTGGCATCTCAAAAAAGCATCTTGCTGTCCTTGGATTTATCGCGATTGCACTGAGTACCGTAGCGTGGTTTGGCATTATGAAACCATACCAGCGCACCCGTATCATCTCGTTCGTGAATCCGGCAAGCGACATTCGCGGCTCCGGGTACAATGCGTATCAGGCAAAAATTGCGGTGGGTAGCGGCGAACTTTTTGGAAAGGGAATAGGCTATGGAACACAATCCAAGCTTCGCTTCCTTCCTGAGTACCAAACAGATTTTATTTTTGCCGCATTTGCGGAGGAGTGGGGCTTTATCGGTGTCCTGCTTTTGCTTTCGGTATACGCCCTCCTTTTTATGCGACTCGCGCAAATTGCGCGGGAATCAGCGACGAACTTCGATTCATTTTTTACCCTCGGTGTCCTCCTCCTTTTTGCGACGCATACGGCGATACACGTCGGCATCAGTCTCGGACTTCTCCCAGTAACCGGTACGACCATACCGTTTATGAGTTCAGGAGGATCACACCTCGTTCTTGAGTTTGCACTGCTCGGTATCGTAACGTCTCTTGCGCGTCAGGGGCGTGGCGCGGTACGTGATGTTGATGCGAACGAATATCTCGGCGGTGACTAGTGATACAGCGCAAATGTTTTAGAGATCATTCTTTCGATTGAGAACGCCGTGCGTACGCGTCTGTGGAGTTCTGAACCCGCCGTCTCGGCGCGTATGGGATTCTGTATATAGAATGCTATCGCCTCTGCAAGTGCTATCGGATTGTGCGGAGATACCAACAGGCCTTCCGTGTCGTTGTGAATTATTTCGGGAATACCTCCTACGCGCGTTGCAATAGTGGGAACTCCAGCACAGCCTGCTTCAAGAAGTACATATCCCAACGCTTCGCTTTGCGAAGCATGCACGAACAGGTCGAATGCGTGTAAGAATTTTTGGGGATCTGCTATGAACCCAAGAAGAAAAATACGCGCAGACAACCCTAATTTTTTTATGAGTGCATCGAGATTCTCACGCTCTTCCCCCGCTCCTATGATGAAAAGCAGTGTCTTGGGGTACGTAGGGGCAATACGTGAAAATGCATGAATTGCATCTTGGATACGTTTGGTCGGGTGGAGTTCTGACACCATACCGATCCAATAGGCATCTGGCACAGAAGGTGCGAGTGCTGTGCGCGCTTCGCTACGCGGTACCGCTTCGACACAGCGTAGGCCATTGTGAATAACATGAATTTTCCGACTAGAGAACGGAACCCACGCGATATCAGAGTGTACTGCATTTGAAACGCATATCACCGTGTCGCTCAATGCGACAATACCAGCTGACGCCACTCTCAGAATTATTTTTTGCCACCACGGACGCGATTCATTGAACGCCCATCCGTGCGCGGTAAAAATAACCTGCGGTACTCGTGCGATTTGAGCGGCAAGCGCGCCCAACACGCCAGCCTTAGAGCTGTTGAGATGCACAATATCCGGACGTTCCGTTCTAAAAAGTTGTATGAGCGATGTAAGTGCGCGTGCGTCAGCGAGTAGGCCAATATCACGTTTGAGTCCCTCGGCAGGAAGGGTACGTATCCCTTCGTGCGCAAGCATGTTTGCAAGTTTCCCATCGGCCGCATCGCCATAGGCAACAAGAACTTCATAGCCGTTCTTCTTTGCTTCAGTCGCGAGATCGTAGACGTAGCGCTGGGCACCGCCCCAATTCGCTTTGGTGATGACATAGAGTATCCGGGTGGTCATAGAAAAGATAACCTGTGATTGCCTTAGGAGGTTATATACTGTATAAGCCTACCATAATGATTATCGGCGGCCGGCGAGCCTCACTTCTCCTTTTTACGGGCGACATCGTCGCTTTTGGCGTGTCGTTGTACCTCACGCTCTGGCTGCGCTACCTGGAGATTCCGAGCGCCGAGACCCTCTCGCCGTACTTCATCCCGTTCTCGTTCCTGTTCGCCCTCTGGGTGCTCGTCTTTTATAGTGCCGGGCTGTATGGGAAACGTCTCGCGCTCTTTCCGAGCCGCCT
>DATKTB010000016.1:0-3902 GCA_035531355.1 Minisyncoccota bacterium
TGATCATTGGTTTTGATCAGGAAAAGCTCACTTCAGTACTCGGTATTACTGCGTAGGGAGCCTCTAGCATAAAACGCGCCGTGCTCTGCACGGCGCGTTTTATGCTACGCTCGAAGGAGTTTGCCCCTTTAGTTCAATGGATAGAACGGCTCACTCCTAACGAGCTGATTCAGGTTCGACTCCTGAAGGGGGCACCATAGGGAAGTCTTGCTTAAGAATCGTTTGGTTCTAAATAATTAATTTGTTATCCGAAACGGTATCTCATGATAGAATCTACGCATGCGATTTCACTTTTGGTATACCTTTCTATCGTTTTTCTTAATTTCTCTCGCGACGCTGGGATATCTATGGCTCGATTCCAATGGTCGCCTCGCGGGTTTCGTTCCGACAGGGGATTTCATCTTGATGGCACTTGCCATCTTTCGTCTCATACGGTTTTTCACCTATGATTCCATAACGGCTTTTGTTCGTCGCTGGTTCGATGGTGCGGATCCAGACTCTCTCAGGGGTTCTTTGGGGACGCTTATTAATTGTCCCTGGTGCACCGGTCTCTGGTTCTCGCTTCTTGTTGCCTTTTTCTACTTCGCGACGCCGGTTGCGTGGTACGCGATACTTGTTCTCGCACTCGCTTCGGTAGCTTCCTATCTTCAACTCACCGCGAACCTCATAGGTTGGAGCGCCGAAGTGAAGAAACACGAGGCTCAGGGAAAATAAAACAGACGGGACCCTCTTTTGTAGATTCTGAGTTTGCTAAAGGGTATAAAAAACTTGGTATACTAAAGAGATATGGATCCTGAGCTTAAGAAAATTCTTGAAGAAACACACGCGCTTGCAAAAGATAATCACAAGATGCTCCGTGCCATCCGCCGTGATCAATGGCTCGGTTTCATCGGAAAAATAATCGTATGGGCTATTGTTCTTGCGGTGCCACTCTTTCTGTATCAGCGTTATTTCGAGCCAATCATCTCGGACGTGACCGGAACCGCAAGTACGACCCCTTCCGGCCTCTTTGGGCTCCCGACTTCCGCGGAGACACAAAAGCTGATAAACTACTTCAAAGCGGGGCATTAGCCCCTTCATGCTTGGATAGCTCAGTTGGTAGAGCACTTCCCTGAAGAGGAAGGGGTCCCCGGTTCGAGCCCGGGTCCAAGCACCGACATGTTGCGAAAGACATTTCTTTGGATGCAGAAATACGAACGACACCTCTCGGCTCTCGCTATGATTGCCGGTTTCGTTACCGACAATTTTGCATTTAAACGAGTAGATCTTTGGCAAACGCAATTTCTTTTTGCGCTCTACACTATTGCCTGTTTTACCGCTATTCCACTTTTGCATTGGTTATTATCACGCGCTCGGCGGATGAAAAAGGCACCACCTCGTTGGCACCTCATTCTTCCTCTTATTACGCAGTTTGCGCTCGGCGGATTCTGGAGCGGTTTCCTTATTTTTTATGGGCGTTCTGCAGATTTCGGCGCCGAGTGGCCCTTCATGCTTTTTATTTTCCTGGTCTTTCTCGGAAGTGAATATTTTCACCACTATCACGAACACCTGGTCTTCACGAGCATACTCTTTTTCTTTGCGCTCTACTCGTACGCAATTTTTGAAGTACCGCTCTTTACTGGCACTATCGGAAATCTGACTTTTCTTGAAAGCGGAGTCGTCGCTGTTGGTATTTTTGCTCTGTTCACCATACTTCTCCGCACGCTCGCCCGCGAACGGTTTCTTGTTGATGTGTGGCGTATTCGAATAGGCTCTCTCGGCGTTCTGGTGCTCATAAATCTTTTTTATTTTACGAATATCTTACCGCCGCTCCCTTTGGCGACACCTGCGGCGGGCATCTACCATTCCGTCACTCGACTCCCCGGTTCCTACGTGGCAGAAGAGGAGACCGGACAACCTTGGCAGGTGCGGTATCTTGGTTTTTCGCCAACGATGCATGTTGTCTCCGGTGAATCGCTCTCTGCATACAGTTCTATTTTTGCTCCAACCGCATTGACGACGACCATTGTGCATCGTTGGGAGTGGTACGATCCTGTCAGTAAAAAATGGCTCCTCAAGGCGACTATTACCTATCCGATTGTCGGAGGGAGAGATGGGGGGTACCGTGGCTATTCAACGGTGCTCATGAGTGAGACCGGACAGTGGCGGGTAAATATAGAAACTATAGATGGCCGCCTCATTACGCAGTTACCCTTCACGGTTATTCAGGTTACCGTACCACAGACTGAAGAGACGGTTACCTTAAAGTAGAAAACAAATATTTGATTATCCTGCCTTCACGCGCAATTTCGTTTGCTTTGCTTTATCAAGTTTCGGGAGAATAATAGTAAGAAGACCGTCCTTGGCGCTCGCTGAGGATGCTTCAACATCAACTTCTTGCGGAAGAACAATAGAGCGTGAGAATGACCCCCAAAAGAGTTCGCGGGTGAAGTAATCAGCGTTAGCGATCTGTTCTCGCTCTGAGCGATTTCCTTCAATTTCAACCATATCGCGACTTATAGAAATACTGAGCTCATCGGGACGTACGCCGGCAACAAATGCTCGGATGGTGATGTCGCTTGTCGTTTGGTGTACATCAACCGGAAGTTGACCCTCACCACTGTGCGGGTTATCTTCGGCTATTCTCGAACGAATCGCGTCATCATTGCTCCGGCGAGACGATTGGCTTTGTGCTGGTGCGGTCACAATAGGCATCTCATCATCAAAAGAGTCAAACGGGTCATCGGCCGGAGAGCTTCCGGAGAGACGTTCAAAAAACGAGCGCTTCATGGTCATAGAGGGGGGTATATATTACGAGAGAACGTGTGATACTCGAAGAATTTTAATACTTCAAATGCAGCAAAGAAAATTACTGCAGCTATCCAGACGAGAAGGACCGCGGTAAATATGGTCGAAGCGCCTTCAGTCATAATAAGCGCGTTAAAGGTAGTATGCAATGCGACGGCGAGGATAAGTCCACCGCCAGCGGCCACCACGCGGATAGGCATAGAACTCTTGGCTGAGAACGCAAGCGCAAAACCAATGGATGCGGAAGCGAATACATGTAACAGCGTTGAACCAATAAAGCGTACATCGTCGGTAAGGATGCTTGCGGCGACATGTCCCAAAGAGAGTGGCGTAATGAGAAAAAGCATATTTTCTGCAGAAGCAAAACCAAGTGCGACGGTGACCATATAAATAACATAATCAGGCGCCTCATCAACCGCCGGCCGCCAAAAGATAAATGCCGCGGCCATGCCATATTTCAATATCTCTTCGATGAGCGCCCACGCCGTAAGGATAGATATGTTGAGTTCGGGGATATTATTTCCGAGCGCGATTCGTGCCCACTGTTCAAGAGGGATAACGAGCGGTACTGCCGCCATGCCCGCAATAAAAGCAAGCGCAATCATCCGTTTCGGTTCCGGGTGCCGCGCGTCCTCTTGGAGAAGGAAGTAGAGCCAAATGAACGCCGGAAGGAGTCCGCCAATAAATGCGTAGCCGAGTGTGGTAAAAGTCACTTCTTTATTCTACCGCATCTTTTTCAGGCCAGGGTGCAATCATCAGGAATTCTGTGTCTTTGGTGGGGAGTGATTGCCAAATTTCTTCGGTCACAAAAGGCATGAAAGGATGAAGAAGTTTAAGACTATCGGTCAGTATCTCTACGAGGACTGATTGTATCGCCCAGTGTTGTTCGCCGTCGCTTGAAGCCAGTATAGGTTTCGATTCCTCAAGTATTTTATCTGCAAAGGTATGCCAAACGTAGTGGTATATTTTTTCTGCCGCAAGATACATGCGATACGCTTTCATATCTTCAGTCACTTCGCGTTTCAAAGTATCCAATTCTTGAAGATATGCTTTCAGAACGAGGACGGATTCTTTAGAAGAATCAATCGGAATAGTTCGTATATCAAAACCTACGG
>DATKTB010000017.1:0-4500 GCA_035531355.1 Minisyncoccota bacterium
ACCTCGGACTTGCGGCGCACACGCTTGGGTATCAAGCAATCGTTCCGCCGTTTGCAGGAGCGACTCCTGACGAAATTCGGGATGAACTTGCGGCAGCCGGATTTTCCCGAGACGGCAAGATGCAACTCTATGATGGTCAGACAGGCGAAGCTTTCGCACAAACCATCGCGGTCGGCTATATGTATATTCTCAAACTGCATCACATGGTGGAAGACAAGATCCACATGCGCTCTATTGGTCCATACAGCCTCATTACGCAACAGCCACTCGGCGGAAAAGCGCAAAATGGCGGTCAGCGTTTTGGAGAAATGGAAGTGTGGGCGCTTCTCGGCTATGGTGCCGCCTATACGCTTCGCGAAATGCTCACCATCAAGTCAGACGATATTCAGGGCCGTTCTGCCGCCTTTGATGCAATGGTCAAAGGTGAGCCAATTAGTCACGCCGGAACGCCTGCATCGTTTGCGGTGCTTACCAACCAGATTCGGGGACTCGCGCTTGATGTTGAGCCGATGAATTTGCCGCCTGAAGCGGAAGTGTAATTTATTAATTTTCCTGAACTATTATGGCATTCACCCCTCGAAAACTTCCCGCACGCGATACGTGGAATGGTTTGCGCCTCACCCTTGCGTCTCCCGAGCGAATCCTCGCTTGGTCTTCAGGAGAGGTAACCAAACCAGAAACGATTAACTATCGTACGCAACGTTCTGAAAAGCACGGGCTCTTCGACGAAAAGATTTTTGGTCCGGAAAAGGACTATGAATGTTACTGCGGCAAATACAAAGGTATTCGATACAAAGGCATTGTCTGTGACAAGTGCGGTGTTGAAATTACACGCTCCATCGTCCGTCGTGAACGCATGGGTCACATTGAACTCTGCACACCTGTTGCGCACATCTGGTTCCTTCGCAGTGTCCCGAGTCGTATGGCACTTATCCTCGGTTCTTCAGCAAGCGATCTGGAGAAGGTAGTCTACTTTGCCGGATACATTGTCACGAAGATTGCGGATGATGAAAAGAAACGTCTGCTCGCTGAACTTGAGAGTGAATATAAATCAAAATACAAGTCACTCGGGAGCGACAAGGAACGAGACGCGCTCAAGGAAAAAATGACCGGTACGCGAAACGAAATCGAAAGTCTCGTGATTGGCAAGATTCTTGATGAGCTCGAATACCACCGCTTCTCCGTGAAGTACGGCGGTCTCTTTGAGGCGCGTATTGGTGCCGAGGCTATCTATGATATTTTCAGCAAAATTAATCTCAAAGAGCTTGAGAAGACGCTCGCCGCACGTTATGAAACGGCCGGTGCCGCTGAACGCGAGAAGCTCGCCAAGCGTCTGTCGCTTATTTCCGGTCTCATCGCTTCAGGAGTTCGCCCTGAATGGCTCTTCCTCACGCGTATTCCAGTGATTCCGCCTGCACTTCGTCCGATGGTTGCGCTCGAAGGTGGTCGCCATGCGACTTCTGACGTAAACGATCTCTATCGTCGCGTCATCAATCGTAATAACCGTCTCAAGAAACTTATCGATATTCATGCGCCAGAAGTTATCTTGCGTAATGAAAAGCGCATTTTGCAGGAGGCCGTGGATGCACTTCTCGACAACTCGATTCGGAAAAGCGGCGCCTCCGCCGGCGCCTTGACTGCCGCTCAACGTCGTCCGCTGAAGAGTTTGGCCGATTATTTGAAAGGGAAGCAGGGTTACTTCCGTCGAAACCTTCTTGGGAAGCGCGTCGACTACTCAGGACGTTCAGTCATCGTTGTGGGACCTGACCTTGAGCTCGATGAGTGCGGTCTCCCGAAGCACATGGCACTTGAGCTTTTCCGTCCGTTTGTTATTGCAGGACTTCTCGAACGTGAACTTGCTTTCAACATTCGCGGCGCCGGTCGTCTCATTGAAGACGGCGTTGCAGAAGTGTGGGAAATCCTTGAAGAGGCTATCAAAGGGAAATACGTACTTTTGAACCGCGCACCGACCTTGCATCGTCAGGGTATTCAGGCATTCCGTCCGCGCCTTATTGAAGGAGATGCCATTCAGCTTCACCCGCTCGTCTGTAATGCATTTAATGCGGACTTCGACGGCGACCAGATGGCCGTGCACGTACCGCTTTCAGATGAGGCACAGTGGGAAGCGAAGAACATCATGAGCGCCAATAAAAACATCTTGAAGCCGGGTTCCGGTGACATGATTGTACTCACCGGCAAGCCGCTCGATATTATTCTCGGCGTGTATTGGCTCACGAAGGCTGTTGATAAAGCAAAAGGCGAAGGCGAATATTTTGCGTCGCCGAATGCGGCCATTCTCGCATCAGAATATGGTGCCATCGACCGCCGCGCGAAAATCAACGTGCTTCCCGTTGAAGGAAAAGAAAAATACGCATCATTTGATGGGCATCCATTTGAGACGACCGTTGGCCGACTCCTCTTCAACACCGTGCTTCCGACGGATTATCCATTCATGAACGAGACCATTACGAAGAAAGTATTGGCACGTATCGTGACGGATTGTATTGCCCGCTACGGACTTGATGCGGTACCGGGTATTGTAAATAAAGTGAAGCGTTTCGGCTTCGATTATGCGACGCGTTCAGGCGTTTCGTGGGCTATTGATGATGTGTCGGTGCCACAAGGGAAAAAGGCCATCATCTCCACCGCCGCTGAGAAAGTCGCGACTATCTCGTCTGATTACCAGAACGGATTGCTTTCAGAAGATGAAAAGCGCCGCATGACCATTGAGATTTGGCAGAATGCAAAGCAGGAAATCGAGCAAGAAATATCAGCAAACCTCAATCCTATGGGTTCAGTTTCTGACATGGTGAAGTCAGGTGCGCGCGGTACGCTCGGTAACTTGACCCAGATGGCAGGTATGAAAGGTCTTATCCAAAACACGGCCGGCATAACGATTGAGGTGCCGATCATCTCCTCAATGATCGAGGGATTGAACCCGATTGAGTACTTCATGTCGACACACGGTGCGCGTAAAGGACTTACCGATACGGCTCTCGGAACGGCACGCGCCGGGTACCTCACGCGACGTCTCTTCGACGTGGCACAGGATTCTATTATCACTGAACATGACTGTGGTACGGAACAGGGGGTAAAAATAAATCGTATGAGTGCCTCAGGTATTCAAATCAATTATGCCGAAGCACTTCGCGGACGCGTTCTTGCTGAAGAAGTACGAGACAACGACGGGACGGTTCTTTTCAAGAAAGGTCACTACCTCTCGATTCTTGATGCCGATACGCTTGATGCGGCATCGGAAGTCATGACGGTGGTTGCGCGCTCTCCAATATCATGCGAGACACGATACGGTATTTGCCAGACGTGTTACGGCATGGACCTTACCACCCGCGAAGTGGTTGATCTGGGCGAAGCGGTCGGTACGGTGGCGGCGCAAGCTATTGGTGAGCCGGGTACCCAGCTCACGATGCGTACCTTCCATGCAGGAGGGGTGGCATCAGTCGGTGGCGATATCACCTCGGGTCTTCCTCGTGTTGAGGAAGTGTTTGAAAAACGTTCGCCAAAAAATCCGGCTGTTATCTCGAAATCAAACGGGGTGGTTGTTGATATTAAAGAAGAGGGTCGTGAGAAAGTCATTGTGGTTGCTCCGGAGGCAGGACAGGGAAAGAAAGACGGTTCAGCGTACGAATACCTCGCGCCGTATCCACGTGTCGCGTTGGTTCGGGAAGGGGATACGGTCGTGCGCGGACAGATTCTTACGGATGGTTCGGCTGATCTCGATGATCTTTTCGAATATGCCGGCCGCGCGATGACACAGGAGTACATCATCACGGAAGCATCAAAGATTTACGAAATGCAAGGTGCACCGGTCTCACGAAAACACCTTGAGGTTGTTGTGAAGCAGATGTTCTCGCGCGTGAAGATTACCGATGCGGGTGATACGGATTACTCAGTCGGGGATGTGGTTGAGGATTGGGAATTTGCGAAAGCAATTAAGGAAATGTCTGAAGCTGGAAAAATGGAGCCAAAAGCAAAGGAGATTGTGCTCGGCATCAAGGAGAGTGCGCTCTCGCGCCGTTCATTCCTCTCTGCCGCATCCTTTGAGCAGACGACGAAAATCCTTATCAATGCATCGCTTCGCGGAAGAATTGATCCGCTTCGCGGACTCAAAGAGAACGTCATTCTGGGACGACTCATTCCGTCAGGTACCGGTTTCCCGGGAAGCCAGAAGCATGCAAGTATCACAAAACTGCAGGCCGAACGCCCGGTGTCATCTGCGCCGACCGAGCGCACGAGCTTTGCCCCGCGCGCAGGAAGCGCACTCTAGTCTCGTTCGCGGTTTACAAAATCAGACAGTAGAAAACGGCCCCAGCGGGCCGTTTTCTTTTGTCTATATAAAAAGATACAGCGTGGAACTTTTTAAGTTCCACGCTGTTGTATTCTTGCTATTGCTACTGCAATACGTGCGGTTGCATACACATTCCAATGTAAGTCAATGTCCCTATGCTGAGCCAGAAAATACCCCATCCGAGTTTGGATGAA
>DATKTB010000018.1:0-3240 GCA_035531355.1 Minisyncoccota bacterium
TATCCCTCATATGATGAGAATAATTTACAAAACATTAATCCGGTACTTCTCGGCGACCCGCTCGTTGAACAGGTGCATGAGTTTGGTTCCATTATGAAGCCACTCACCATGACCTCCGCGCTTGATGCGGGAGCGGTGACGCCACAGACAACCTATAATGATACCGGCTGTATCACGGTCGACCGGGCGACTATCTGCAATTGGGATCATAAGGCGCGCGGAGTGATACCGATGATAGAAATCATTAAACAATCGCTGAACGTCGGCGCTTCATGGGTGGCGACTCAACTAGGGCAACAAAAATTCCGCACGTACTTCACAACTTTATTTGGGCAAAAAACGGGTATCGATTTGCCCTCAGAAAGCAGTGCGTTATTGAGAAATCTTTCAACGACACAACAGGTGAACTTTGATAATATGTCGTTCGGACAGGGTATTGCGGTGACGCCAATACAGATGATTCGTGCGCTTGGCGCAATCGCAAACGGCGGGGTCATGGTTGAACCGCACGTCGTGAGTGCCATCCGTCTTAATTCAGGCATCGTTCGAACACTTGATTGGAGTAAAAAAGTTCCCGTTTTTTCGGCCACTGCCGCTCGCGAAACAACAACCATGATGGATGCACTTTTCGATATAACGCTCATGCATGGTGCGGCGAAAATTCCGACAATGACCGTCGCCGCGAAAACCGGGACAGCACAACTGCCCACACCGACCGGCGGATACTATACGAATCGATTTTTCCATTCATTCACTGGATTTTTCCCATCGTATAATCCGCGTTTCATTATTTTGTTGTATACCGATGATCCTCAGCATGTTGAATATGCGTCAGAAACGCTTGATACAACATTTCTTGACCTTGTTCACTTTCTCATCAACTATTACGGTATACCGCCGGATCGAGGATTCCCGGCGAACGCGATCAATCCATCATCACCTACTCCATGAAAAATATCTTTAAAGCTACTATTGTTTTTATCCTTTCACTCTTTGCCCGAGCGGTCGTACGGCGCTACCGTCCGCATATTGTCATGGTAACGGGTTCGGTAGGGAAGACGTCGACCAAGGACGCTATTGCTACGGTACTCTCCACACGTTTCCTTGTCAGAAAAAGCGAGAAGAGTTTCAATAGTGGATTTGGAGTTCCTTTTACCATTCTCGGTGTTGATAATCCATGGAAAAATCCACTCGCGTGGTTCTCAATCTTTAAGCGAGCCTTTGTTTTGCTTTTTTTGCCGAATCACTACCCGAAGATGTTGGTACTCGAAGTGGGAGCAGATCAGCCGGGTGATCTTGCGCGCATAGTACGTATCGCAAAACCAGATGCGGTCGTCGTAACGCGGTTACCAGACATACCGGTTCATGTTGAAGCGTATACATCTCCGGAAGCGGTACGCGAAGAAGAGTTCTCTCCCGCGTATAGTCTGCATGCGGCGGCTCCGCTTATTATTTCTGCTGATGATCCATATGCGATTGAATGTTCGCTTCGTACCCCAGCACGCGTTCTTTCATACGGTACTTCAGACATTGCCACCGTACAGGTCACCAATATTGGCTTTTATGTATCACAAGGGAACGTAGCGGGTATGCAGGCGACGGTTACCATACAGGGTCAGCATAAAAATCTTGTGGTGAGAGGTTCTGTCGGTACGGCGCAGGTTTTGCCAGCCGCCGCCGCACTTACCGTCGCACTCGCTTTTGATATACCGCCTGAAGCGGCGCTCACTGCACTTGAAGGTTATGAACCGCCACCCGGCCGCGGACGTCTTCTTACCGGGAAAAACGATTCAATTATCATTGACGATTCATATAATGCTTCACCCATTGCGGTTGAACAGGCACTTGCGACTTTGAAAGTTTTTCCGAACAAAACGCGCCGGATTGCTGTCCTCGGCGATATGCTCGAACTTGGGCGGTATTCGGTATCTGAACACGAACGTATTGCGGTACTAGCACAAGAATCAGCCGACATCATTATTGCCGTCGGTATTCGTGCCCGCGCGTTTGCCTTACCTGAGAGCAATTCAGACGTCTTATTGTTTGATAAGGCATCTGATGCGATAGAAGCGCTTCGTGCGATGGTTCAGAGTACCGACGTGGTGCTTATCAAGGGTTCTCAATCAATTCGCACTGAACATATTGTTAAGGCGCTCCTTGCTAATCCGGCTGATGTAGTATTGCTGGTTCGACAAGAGAAGGAGTGGGAGAAAAAATCTTAAAGAAGGTGCGTTACAAGACTCCTCCCAGGAGTCGTCTAGCAGGGACTATTGACAAATAGTCAAATGCAGTATATTATGTCCTAGGAAATAACTCCAGGAGGTATGTATGTTCTTGCTCAATATAGTCCTAGTTATCGGCGGTGTGCTGATAAAGGATTTCGGCAAACGTCACAATGCTTTTGTTGCCGAGGCTTTTGGGCTCGGCCTCTACGTCTTTTCTTTGCTCATCATTGTGGCACGAATTTAATTCGTGCCACACAAAAAACCTTGCGATTTTCGCAAGGTTTTTTCTTTAGTACCTGATGTGGTATTCCTTTCAGGAATTAGTTTTGATGGTGACCTCACGGGGAACCCCGATGACGGTTTCGGTCACAACTCTCGATTCGTCGGCACTCATCTCGGTTGCGACCCCGGCTCGCCGTCTCATCTGCTGACGAGACATGCTCCGCCATTCGATTCCCCACGCATCATGCGCAGGCATGATGCGGTGAGGTCACCGCTTTTTGCTGAGCCAAAATCTGTGACCTCACGGGGAATCGAACCCCGATTTGATCCGTGAGAGGGATCTGTCCTAGCCGTTAGACGATGAGGCCGTCTGTGAGTGTTTTATAGCAGAAAAATGAAAGAGAAGGAAGGAACTCGCTCTCATTACTAAAGTTTTTAGAGATAAAAATGCGCGAGTAGCCGAAGCTCTCGCGCAGTATATTAGATATTAGTCTGGAGGAAGTATCTCGCCGTCCTTCACGAAGAACAGTTTGCTCTGCTCTTCAAGAAATTTTTCAAGATCCAATTCCTTCCATTTTTGGATTCCTTCCTGCCGCCGCTGTCGCTGTAGGCGACGAATTTTTGCTTTCGCGGCCCGCTCAAGCCTTTGCCACAGATAGTCTCTGCGAGGCCTGAAGCTTTCGTCACGGAGCGCTAATGCAATACCGGCGCGGATTTTTCGCATGTCCTCACCAGCGTGGTCGAGGACTTTCTTCAACAGTTCTTCCTCGTACTTATAAAGAGCCATTACTGT
>DATKTB010000019.1:0-3940 GCA_035531355.1 Minisyncoccota bacterium
GGTGTCGGAACAAGACCGCTCGCCTCTTCCGGTAGATCAATGCCGGTCGTCGTGCCGAAACCGAATTGGGTATACCAGTAATCAAGGCGATCGATACCGAGACCTTTTTGTGTTTGGAAGCCGCCACCGACTGTGTAGAAAAATACATCCGATGACCAGGCGATAGCTTTCTGCACATCGACTGGTCCGAGCGCTTTCCACCCCTTATAAAAGAAAACTTTCCCGGGATGGTACGGATCCGGTATGGAAAGAGACCCGGGATCATCAATAACCGTAGAGGGAGTAATGATACCGTCGGTGAGTGCTCCCGAAGCAACGAAAGGCTTCACGATAGAGCCAGGTGCATAGACTCCTTGAACCGCATGATCGAGAAAGGGTCGTCCTGGATTTGAATTATAAGAATCAATACTACTTGCCGGGCCGCCGCTCGACATAATATTTGCGTCATAACTGGGGTATGAGACAAGTGCCACAACGGCGCCAGTCTGTACATCCATAATGACACCGGCACCGGCAATAAAGCTTTTATCCTGTGCAACACTGGTAAGCGCTTGTGCAAAATATTTTTCCACATTCGCATCAATCGACAAGACAAGTGTTCCCCCCTCCTGAGCCGGAACGATCGTACCCTGTGAACGAATGTGTCCGACTGCATCAGTCTCGGTAAGCATTTCCCCATTCTTCCCAGTGAGGAGCGTATTGTACTTCCGTTCAAGTGCGGTCACACCCGTCTCGGTCGTATCGTAATAAAATCCGTTCGAATCTTTTTTGGGATAGGAGACATACCCAATCACCTGACTCAATTCAGGTACCGGGTAGTAGCGTTCAACCGAACCGTCAGGCTTTGCAATATTTTCAGCAAGAACAACTCCTTTGGCGTCAGTAATAACACCGCGCGGTGCAAAAATAGTTACCGCTTCGAGACTATTGTGCGCACTTTCATTTGCATAGGTAGCGCCATTCGTTACTTGAATATTCCACGAGCGCCCCACCAAGACGACAAAAAGAATCGTAAGCCCTGTCGCCAAAAGAAAGAAAGATGAAGTTGGGAGTGGTTTTTCAAGCCGCCCTTCAAAACGTTCCCGGTTAAAGTTGGGCGCATTCGATGCGTCAAGAAATATCTCATCGGGAGCAATCTCTGGATCGATCCGCTTTTTTTTTCGCCACCTCATCCCTCGATAATACTCGCCCCGTTAGATAACGGGAAGCGGCTCAGAATCCCCTGAAAAACGCCCTGTTCGAAAAACGGATCGGTCACACAAAAGAAAATTATCTAACGGGGCTCGTCTTCAGCCGGCGACGCACGAAAAATATGCCGACCGTTGTCAGAGCTCCGACGAGCGTAAAAATAGGAATCCTTCCTGCCTGCGGGAAATAATATAGAGTATCAATAAATAATCCTGCGGCAAAAGGCACCCACGGTTCAAAAAACGCCACCCCGAGCGCAAGACAGGCAGTAAGGGGCCAGGGGAAAAATATAGCTGAAAAAAACGTTGCGCCCGTACCGACGAGACGCATCATGGCAATGTGGAAGTTCCGAAAGCGGTTGGAAGAACGCCGGTGGCGCGGAGCTCAACCCACGCGACGCTAAAAAGATTGACCGCAGGCATGATACGCAAATGTACCCCGGGCGAAAGCGGGTCACTGTCGATACGAACAACGCTTCCGATAGGAAGCATACCCGGTCCAGGAACAAACACGCTATCTCCAAGGACAATATTTGCCGTACGCGGAACGGTTGCCTCGAGTACACCGCCGCCAACTCCCTTAATGGTCAACGGTACGCTCGCATGTCCCACCCACCCCTCCGTCAACATGTTAGGAGCAGAAAAAAGAGTTACGCGGGAAAAGTCTTCGAGAACTGAAGAAACAACACCGATAGGTGCTCCGCTCTCTCCAAACGCCTCCATACCCAGATGGACGTTTCCCCTTTGACCCGCGGCAAGCACGAGTGTATCGTAGGGACTTTCAGGCGGACGGGCGAGGACGCCGGCGAGGACGCCGGGAATAGTCTCAGGCGATGAGACCGTCCCAAGCAGTGTTGAAAGATTTGTAATCTTTTGTTGAAGTATTTGGTTCTCGGTCGCAAGCGTCGTATTTTCAGTCGTTAGTTTTTCGTTAAGCGCGGTGAGAGTTGCTGTGTTATTGAAACTCGCCAGAAACGCATGCTCCTGTGCAACAATTCTATCTGATGTTTGAAAAAGCGGAGTAAATATTTTCCAAAAAAAATTCGGTGCGAGCAGTCGCACAACAAGCACGAGAAGAACACCCCCCAACGCCCAGGCACCCCAAGAGATACCACGGCCTGTTAAGAGCGCATTACGCTTCGCTAAGAATGTCTTCTTCATCGACAAAAAAATCTGCGTACGGTCCCGGGTTCTCCGTTACGATGCCCGCACCCCGCACCACCGCAGTGAGAGGGTCTGGAGCGACCCGCACCGGAACCCCCAGCATCTTTGCAAGAATGTGCGGAAGCCCTCGGAGAAGTGCGCCACCGCCAAAAACGGTGACCCCGTGTTCGAGAACATCGGAAAGAAGCTCGGGTGGGGTTGCTTCGATGACCTCCTTCATCGCATCCATAAGTGCCTCAAGCGAAGGGGTGAGCGCTTCACGAATATGTGAATCGGAAAGAGTGATTTCGCGCGGAAGACCGGTAGCAAAATCTCGACCACGCACACTGCGCGAAAGCGCTTCACTAAGCGGGGTGACCGAACCGATATGTATCTTCACATCCTCAGCCGTTCGTTCACCGATACCCAATTTAAATTCGCTTCGTATGTAGTCAATAATATTTTCGTTGAAACGATCCCCCGCGACTTGCGAGCTCTTTGAGGCAACCACTCCCCGGAGCGAGATGACCGCGATATCAGTCGTACCGCCGCCAATATCGAGCACCATCGTCCCGACTGCATCATTCACCGGCAATTTTGCACCAATGGCGCCTGCAACCGGCTCTTCGAGAATAATCGCTTCGCGCGCGCCGGCATTCTTTGCGGCATCACGTACGGCGCGACTCTGCACGTTTGTAACTCCAGTCGGAACGCCAATAACCACCCGCGGACCGAAAAGTCGTGTGTGGCCGTTTTGTGCTTTCGTAATAAGGTACGTAAGTAATTCTTCCGTCACTTCAAAGTCGGAAATAACTCCGTGGGAAAGCGGGCGCACAACGCGAATATGAGCTGGCGTTTTCCCGAGCATCGTCTTAGCTTCTTTTCCGACCGCAACCACCTGATGCGTTTTATCGTTTACGGCAACCACGGATGGTTCGTTGAGTACGACGCCGCGCCCACGCACATACACAAGCGTATTTGCTGTCCCAAGATCAATCGCGATATCGTTGCTGAAAAGTAAATTTTTTGAAAAACGTGCCATATTATTTTATGAAAAGTTCCGCTCGGGTTTTTTTCTCGACAACGCCAGTCGCGCGGTGTACTACTTCAAACAAACCGGAAGCGAGTGTTTCCTTGCCGATGACAATCCGTTTTGGTATCCCAAGCAAATCGCTCTCCGCAAATTTCTCTCCTGCGCGTACATCCCGATCGTCATACAGAACCTCGATGCCAGCGGCCACAAGCTCGTCATACAACGTATCTGCGATAGCCGACACGGCATCTCCCGCGCGGCCAAGTGAGACAAGATGGTACGTAAAGGGAGCAATTGATTCCGGCCACACCAGACCCTTCTCATCGGCGAGCGTCTCGACGATGATACCCATGAGTCGCGTGGGACCAATCCCGTAACTTCCCATCACTACCGGCTTCTTTGCGCCGGTCTCGTCGGTATAGGTAAGACCCAGTGGTTCTGAAAACCGAGTACCCAAACTAAAGGTATTCCCTGCCTCAATGGCTTTTTTCTCAACCAGCTTCCCTTTCTCAAGACCAAGTTTCAGAAGAACCTCGTCAGAATACACCTCTTTATTTACTGCAATGCGTTTTTCCTC
>DATKTB010000020.1:0-9949 GCA_035531355.1 Minisyncoccota bacterium
CAAAAGCGCGGGAAGTGAAGCCGGCATCGATGATGATTAAACACTACACGGATGCGCTCGCTCCCGAAGATCGTGTGCGCATCATCCGTCCCGTACAAAAGATGGTGCTTGCGGTAGGAGCACAGGAGGTGCACGAACTCGAAAAACGATATGCGGCACTCAAGGAGCTCTTCCCTCTTCTCGAGAAACTTGATGGAGCAGGCATTGCTCACTACGAACCGGAAGTGATGCGAGGAAGAGACCCGAACGAACCGGTACTCGCCCTGTATAACCCTGAAGGCTATGCCGTAAATTACGGTCTCCTTGCCGCATCATTTGCAAAAGAAGCAAAAAAGAACGGTGGTGACCGCGTAGAAATTCGTACCGGAACAACTGTTACTCGTATTGAGCGGGATGGGACTGGCTATCGAGTAGACACTGAAGATTCTTCGCTTACGGCACGCATGGTGGTAGTTGATGCTGACGCATACAGTCTTGGCTTCGCAAAAAAGATGGGATTGGGAAAAGAATTTTCACTCATTCCTATCGCCGGGAATTTCTACTTCACCCCGACACTCCTGAGAGGAAAAGTGTATACCGTTCAAGAACCACGCATGCCGTTTGCCGCGGTACATGGCGATCCGGACCTGACCAGAGACCATGCGACGCGCTGGGGGCCAACGGCGCGCTTCTTTCCGGTACTCGAAGCACGAAAATTCTCTACCTCCGGTGCATTCTTTCGTGCCGCGGGGCTCTTGCGTCCGGCAACATGGGTAAGTTTCATGGCGATTCTACTTGAACCAATTCGAGTGTGGTACCTGCTTCAAAACTTTGTGTATGATCTTCCCGTTATCGGACGATACGCGCTTGCACCACAACTGCGTAAAATTGTCCCGGGCATTCGCGCCCACCACTTACAGAGGGCAGAGGGCTACGGCGGTATGCGACTCCAGCGTGTTGATACGACAAAGCGCGAACTTCTCCTTGGTGAAGGAAAGATTGTCGATAAAAATATTATCTTCAATATGACCCCGTCGCCGGGCGCATCGGTGTCTCTTCATAATGCCCTGCGCGATGCAGACCAGATTGTCGCCTTTGATCCGCATATCGTTTTCGACAAAAAGCGCTTACTTGCGGAGCTCTGTGATGAAAAGACACCAGTATCTGAGGATGATGTCTCACTCAAGGAATCGTACGCATCATAAAAATTTCGAACAGCCGGTTTCCTTCCCGCACTCACTCGCCCTGAGGTCAGGAATGATTTTCTTCTTTTTTGTCGAAATCGAGCGAGATTGAATTAATGCAGTATCGCTTCCCACCCGCCTCTGGCGGTCCGTCCATAAATAGATGACCGAGATGCGCACCGCAGGTCTTGCACAGAACCTCAGTCCGCTCTATCCCGAAACGATGATCCTTCTGCAAGATAAGGTGTTCCGTATTCGCCGGATTAGTAAAACTTGGCCATCCGCTACCTGAATCAAACTTCGTATCAGAGGAGAAAAGTGACGTCCCACATATCGCACAGGTATATACTCCCTTCTCGTTAAAATGCACATACGCACCGGTAAAGGGCGCTTCCGTCCCGCCCTCGCGTGCGACATGCCTAAGTTCCGACGAAAGTTCAGTATCTTTTTTCATACGTTATGTAACAGAGGCAAGTAACGCGGCAAATTCCTTCTGTACCTTCTCGATCTTTGGACTGATGATGAGATTACAATAAGACTGGTCGGGGTGACGAGCAAAATAGTCCCGATGATAATTTTCTGCTTCATAAAACTGAGTGAGCGGATGCACCTCAGTCACCACAGAGCTTCCTTCTTTTGTGGACTCTTCAATCTCGCGGATAAAAGCTTTTGCTTCTTCCTTTTGTCTGGGAGTCGTGTAGAAAATAGCCGAACGATACTGCGTGCCAATATCATTTCCTTGTCGATTGAGTGTCGTCGGATCGTGTGTTGCAAAAAAGACCGTTAGGAGAGTACGGAACGAGATTTGCTTTTCATCATATTCTATTCGTATCACTTCGACGTGACCGGTATCACCACCGCATACGTCGTCATAGGTTGGATGAGGTTTTGTACCGCCGGTATAACCCGGCATAACCGAGATAACACTGGTCAGCATTTTAAATACCGCTTCCGTACACCAGAAACAGCCCCCACCAAAAACAGCAATATCCTTCGTCATGTATGAAGTATAGTGGCTCGAATGATAAATACCACTTCCCGTTCAGCATAACGGTAATATTCAGATCATTTTGGTTCGGTTCCTACCATTATATTTTGATTCTTTTATATAATTAAAAGCTCTATAAAAATAAAGGCGGAAGCTTTCGCTTCCGCCTTAGTTTTGTGATACTGCCCTATACACAAACGAGCTGTTTCAAACCCGTGGTGCTTTTGGCAATACTGCCGCCGGTGGCATTACAAGATTTCGTAAAAACCGTATTCGACGACGGCGCAGATGAGCTAGCTGGCGTGACTGTTGGGGCCACCTTGCGTTGTTGCTCGGCAATCAGTGCCGCGGCACGCGGGGTGATACGGATACGCAACTGCATTTCCGCGGCGTGTGGCGCCGGTACTGCAAGCAACGTACATATCGCGACGATGGCAGAAAGCAGGTAACCCGTAAGGGACCTCTCGCGGTTGCGGCCTTTGTCGTTCCGGGCAAGAGGAACAGACTCTTCATCTTGATTCATGCTACAGAACTCCCATCATATTTTTTCGTTGAACTACGGAATGTAAGGAAGCACTACTAATTTCCGTGCAACCCGCTAAAATAATAGCACGTATTATTGACTTTTGTCAAAAAAACGTGCTATTTGCTTCCTCCATACGCTTATACGGTACTTCCTACTTCCTCATCACTCAAAAAATCTGGTGGTACTATGTACATACTATGTTCTTTATTCACTCTCCGCAGAGCAAAAAAATTCTTCTCGTCGCGGTATTCGCCATTGCGAGCATGACCCTTTCTGCGCATGCCGCCCCTGCGCCAACTGCAACGCTACAGAGTCAGCTCGATTCAAATACGCAGGCAGTTGCTCAACTCAATCAAGAAATAGCGAAATATGAGGCTGAAATTGCACAGGCTGGTTCAGATAAAAAAACTCTTCAGAGCGCGATTGATGCACTTAATCTACAGCGCAAAGCGGGGAAAGCAAAAATTTTAGTAACGCAACATCAAATCGCGGCGACACAACTGCAAATAAAACAATTGGGGTATACCATCGCGACGACACAAGACGCAATCAGTACCGGCGAAGCCGCGCTTGGCGAAAACATTCGAAGTCTCGAACGGGTTGATTCGGAACCGCTGATTATGCAACTCTTTTCATCAGAAAATCTCAGTCAGGTGTGGATTGATGCGGACAATACGATACAGGTGCAAAGTGCGGTCCAAAATAAAGTGAGGGTGCTTGATGCACAAAAAATTGCACTTGCAGATTCGCAGGATGCTTCAAAACAAAAACAGAGCATGCTTGCGGCGCAAAAAAATGTACTTACTTCCAAACAGCAGGCACTCTCAACCACGGAAAAAACGAAGAGTCAGCTCCTTTCGGAAACTGCAGCGAAAGAATCGAATTATCAAAAATTATTGGCGGCGGCAAAAGCCGAGCTCGCGAGCTTCTCTACCTTCGCTACCAATGCCGGCGGATCAGGATTGCTTGCAAATCAGACACAGTGCGATGCGTGGGGGTGCTACTACAATCAGCGCGATGCCGCTTGGGGAAATGACCCTTTGAATGGGACGCATTACCTTTTGAAAAGCGACGGGTGCCTCGTTACAGCGATGGCAATGGTCATGACTCATTATGGATACCACGATGTTACCCCGGTGACGATTAATGCAGATCCCGGTAATTTTGCTGCTTATTATCCCGCCTACCTTCTCTTAACCATCACCGTCGACGGAAAAACCGTATCACGCAAGACGGCAACTATTGACGCAATCCTTGCAACGGGAAATCCTGTTGTTGTGGGTATTCATGCATACGGCGGTACGCACTACGTCGTGCTCACCAGCGGAAGTAACGGTGAGTACCGTATGCGTGACCCGTATATTCCAAATGCTACAGACGTCAGCTTCACTGCTCACTACTCGCTCCGAAGTATCTTTGGAGTCTCAAAAATCGTTATCAGTTAGAGATGAACGCCATTTACCAGCGGCATTATCATTAAGAGACTGGATTGCTTAACCTCCTTACTCAGACTCCGCAACTACCAGCACTCTGTTGCTTGGGTTGCGTTACTTGCGCCGCAATTTTTGCGTACCCCGAAGCACTTGAGTACTGAGCTCCCAACACCTCTTGAGGATTCACGTCCGCCCACGAAATTCCCTTGTGCTTCATATACACCGCAATGGTTTTATAGGTATCGGGGAACCAATATTCATTCACCGCAAGTGCCGCTTTCCACATTTGTTGTTCCGTCGCGCCTTGCGATGCCATCATCTCAAGAAGCCCGAGCATCGCCATGCCGTGATTACAGTCGGGGAAACTCGTTGGGTTATCGCAACAAGGACGATAAATGCCCGCCGATACTTTTTCAACAAGTTTTTGTTGATTGGACGTGAGTGCGAACAAAAGGTGATGGTCATAATGGTCCATCGGACTACCGGTCGAGAGCGTCCATCCACCTGTTGAAGCAAAGTGATCCGCGCCTCCGTACGCAGGATTCATCATTCCTTTTTTATCTTCAAGAATTTGATTCTTATTTGCAAGCCCGACCGCCCAGAAGAGATTCAAGAGATAGCTCGCATTCTCCTTGGTCATCACCAGTTTGTCCGTGCTTGTGCCGGAGAGTAATGTCTCTTCTTCGGCAGTGAGCGAAGTTCCATAGAGTGCTCGCCACTTCACAGGGTCGATAACCCCAGTGTGTACAAGCTCGATGCCCGTATCACCCCATACGATTGGCAAAATCGTATGGTCTGCAGCAAGATATGGCGCATCATTTTTTGAGACACCTGCTCCTGAACCAAATACCATGACGAAAAGTAATACCGCGAACGCGAGTACGCCGGTTCGCACATACAGAGACGTCATGATACAGACGACTGGCTCTCAACCGTCACGGTGTCCCCCGGATCGAGACAAGGATAGACCTGCATGTTGTGATCGTGCTGGACTTCAATCAAACTGCCGTCTGCTAGCCGAAGAATGTTTGAACAGTGAGAAATGCCATTGGCATCAGGATCGCAATTTGTATCTGTTTGAACAACCGCCTCAGTTGGTTGTTTTGGAATAACACCACTTTTAAGCACGCCGACATCAATGTCGTCCGTTCCGTTTTTGCACAATGAAGATGCCCCGCAGGCACGGTCTTGAACGAGCGCGGATACTCGAGTCTCGCCTGCGGCTATCACGATAACCGTATGGGGTTTTTCTGTAGACCCATTCACGGAGCCGGATGATTCGCTCGCTGAGGTGTTTCCAGGAACCTTCGATATTCCGGACGATGGTGGTGGCACCAGAAACCCTAGACCTACAAGAGCAAGCGCGAGAATACTGCCGATAAGCCATGTATTTTTCATAGTGAGAGAAAATTAAATAAATCCACAAAGAGGAAACATCGCTCGCTCTGTCGGGCTATTTTCGTGAAGGGCAAGCCAACGAAGCACGTATGGATGCAACGAATGAGAAGGATTCGGAGGTCGCATGCGTATACCGGCACGATCCACTCTGTGAAAAATAAATAACGAGAGTGCCAGAAACGTAAAAACAGTAGAGAGAAAAAGAGCGAGCATTCCGAACGTCGGCAATACTGAAGTGAAAAAAGATTGAATAGCGGTGAGGTGATGTACGGCGGCACTTCCTGAATTTGCGGCGCACGGACTACCAGTTATAACGCTTGCGATACAGTAGCCGTCTTGCATCGACTGTCCCAGAAGTACAACACCAAACACGCTCACACTCGCAATACCGACAAGGAGCGTGAACGTAGTGATTCTAGTAGTAAGACTACGCATTTTCGAGATTAAGGCGACGCAGACTCATCGCGTTCACCACGACAATAACCGTCGAGAGGCTCATAAGGAGCGCACCGATTTCAGGTCGTAAGAAGAAACCCCACACCGCGAACACGCCGGCGGCGGCAGGAATGGCGAGGGCGTTATAACCAAGCGCCCACCAAAGGTTCTGTAACATCTTGCGATACACGGCCCGGGCGAGAATAATGAGTCGTACGACATCACTTGGATTGCTTCGGGTGAGAACAACATCTCCTGCTTCAACGGCAACATCGGTACCCGCGCCGATGGCGATGCCGACGTCGGCTTGAGTAAGTGCAGGGGCGTCGTTCACCCCATCACCGACCATCAATACTACACTACCCCCCTTCTGAAGCTCCTTGATGCGTGCAAATTTATCTTCGGGTAATACCTGCGCGAAATACGTATCAATACCAAGCTCTGCTGCAACGCTTTTTGCAACTGCCTCATTATCTCCAGTGAGCATCGCGACTTTAAGACCGAGGCTGTGGAGCTTACGCACCGTTTCCTTCGATTCAGATTTCACTTCATCTGCAAGAACGATGAGACCAATAACTTTCACTGAATCCGCTATATATATAACCGTCTTCCCTTCTTGTGCGAATTGATGAGACGCTAACGATGTCTCGCCAAGCTCAATTTTTGTCTCCTGCATCAACACTTCATTGCCGACCAGATACTGCATACCGTCGATAGTGGCGCGAATACCTTTCCCGGCAAAATTCTGAAAGTCACTTATAGTCGCGAGTGATATGTTGTTCTTTTTTGCATAAGAAGCTATAGATGCGCCAATAACATGCGAGGAACGCTGTTCGAGTGAAGCGGCAATACGGAGGACATCATTTTTCGAGACATTCTCAAATGATGCAACTTCGACCACTCCGAATGCGCCTTTCGTTAGGGTACCCGTCTTGTCGAAAACAACATAATCAGCCTTCCGAAGGGTCTCTATCTTCGAGAGGTTCTTTATGAAAACGCCGTTTTTAACCGAGAGTGAGGTAGCGATAGTGGTCACCGTCGGTATTGCCATACCAAGTGCGTGCGGACACGCAATAACCAGCACCGTAATCGCAAGAGTGATCGCAAAGGCAAAGGAGGAGCCTATAACAAATGTCCACATGAAGAGCGTCAGGAGTGCGACGGTAAGTGCGGTGAAGGTGAGCACGGCCGAGGCAGTGTCCGCGATGCGTGCCTGACGTGGCTTCGTCATTTGAGCAGAAGCGATGAGTGCTTGTATCTGGCCGATGGTCGAGTGTTCGCCAACACGTGAGAGTTTGATAGTGAGCGCGCCATCGAGTGCGATGGAACCAGCGACAACATTCGCTCCCTTACTTTTTTCAATAGGCTTTGATTCTCCGGAGACGAGCGACTCGTCCACACTTGAACGACCATCAACAACAGTACCGTCTGCGGGAACTTTCTCGCCTGGCTTCACGAGCACGGTGTCGCCCTCTATAAGCTCAAAGATATCGACCTCTGTCGGAGTGCCATTCACGAGTTTATGCGCTTGCTTCGGCAGAAGTTTAGCAACCTCTGCAAGAGCATCACCAGCGGCATTCGAAGAACGCGCTTCAAGATAGTGACCGAAAAGGAGTACCCAGACCAAGGTGGATATTTCGAGATAGAATTGGACGCCAAGAGAGGGCACGAATGTGGCGACAACCGAGAATGTATACCCTGCCCCAACCGCAAGCGATACAAGGGTCATCATGCCGAACGCCCGCGCTTTTATCTCGTGCCATGCATGCTGGAAGAATACGAGCGAGAAACCGAAGATAATAGTTGCAATGCCAAACTGTATCCACGAACCGAGCGCGAGTGTTGGGATATGAAAAAATGCCGTCACCGGAGGGTTGGTGAGTACGAGCGGAATGAGGAGTGCGGTGACGATCCAGAATCTGCGCAAGTAATTCGCCGCCGAGCCGTGGCCCATACCATGCCCACCGGAATGAGCACACTGTCCATGCGCAGCGTGGTCATGGCTAGCCACTCCACTGCTCAGGTCAGTGTGAGCATGCTCTTGTTTTTGATGATTCCCTTCGTGTTCGTGGCAGTTCATATATGATGATGAGGTAGTTTACACGTTGTTTATAACCGCTTGCAGTTTCTCTTCCGCCTTAACCGCAACCTGTGTAAGGGTTGTGTTCTCCAGCATACTCATGGCAACAGTCGGAAGAATAGCGGATACAACTACCATGCCTTCATCCTCATACACAATGATATTGCAAGGAAGAAACAATCCTATTTTCTTTTCTGCTTGCAACGCTTCGTGAGCGAGCGGCGGATTACAAACACCAAGAATCATGTAGTTTTCGTAGTCGATACCCAATTTCTTCTGCATCGTTTCTTTAATATCAATCTCCGCTAAAACCCCAAACCCTTCTTTGGTAAGTGCTTCCTTAAGCCGAGTAATCGCCTCGGCAAATGAATAAGGTACTTTCTTGGTAATGTCGTATTTCATATTATTTTTTCTTAGAAATCTTATAAACTGATAAAATCTCTCGAATTGCCTTCTCTTGAGAACCACCCTTCATCTGTTCGATCACGTGTGTTGAAAGATGGTTCTCAAGCATTGCGTCTTCGACCGCTGACAATGCTTGCCGCACCGCCGATATCTGCGTAATGACGTCGATACAATACGTATCGTTCTCAACAAGCTTCTCGAGACCGCGCACTTGGCCTTCGATGGTTTTCAATCTGCGCAACACTTTTCTCTTGACGTCTTGTTTCATGAGTATAGAATACCCCCAGGGGGTGTTCAGGTCAATACGTATCTCTTACCAACACAATACTTTTTCGTATGAAAATAACACTTCTCGGTTTCGCGATCGCACTTTTCGCAGTCGTACCATTCTCCAGCATTGCCCATGCTCAAATGATGGGCAACTATACTGGCACACCATACACTGCCACGACAACATCCAGTTCCGACGCTACCGGGCAAGCACTTTGGAACCAACTTTCAGCAAAGCAGATTTCCTGTAGCCAGCTTACCGACGCTGATTTTGACGCACTCGGCGACTACTTCATGGGAAGTGTGGCCGGCAACTCTCACGAATCAATGGACCAGTGGATGACACAGTCGCTTGGTGAACAGGGCGACACGCAAATGCATATTACAATGGGCAAGCGCATTTCTGGCTGCGATCCCACGGCCGTATACCCACAAGGTGGAACGAGTTTCTTCCCCACAATGATGGGTGGGTGGGGCATGATGGGCGGATATGGTGGACCATTCGGTGACTACTCTGTGGGGTACAGAGAACACGGCTTTCAGTGGGCTGGGATGTTCGCAATGGTACTAGTGTGGGCGTTCGCTATCATAGGAATTATTGCAACAGTGCGATGGATTATCGATAGAACGCACAAAAAATAACGAACTGGTGCCGCAATGCAAAAGCCGCTCTTTCGAGCGGCTTTTGCATTTTTGACCGTGTCGGTCTTGAACTGAATTTCGGCACTTTTGATGCCGGGCGGTCTGCATTGCAGGCCGCACTACCTTGTTGCGGGGGCCGGAATCGAACCGGCGTCTGGAGGTTATGAGCCTCCCGAGGTACCTCTCCTCTACCCCGCTATAGCTAGTATTATACCCATTTATTGAAGCATCGCAAGCTTACAACATCTTGAATTCGCGGAAGACCGATTCGTAACGAGAGATCGTACGGCGAGCGAGCGTATCGGATAAATCAAAAGATGAACCTTCGTGCGCAATCTGGTTGCGCACCTTATGCGCCTCCCATGCATCCTGAATGGTATTGAAATCAGACTGTTCGACGGCCTTTAATTTCTCACCAACTCCCTCGCCAGGGTATCCTTGCCGCGTCAGCATATCTTCGAGCATGATATCAGCCTCGATGATAGCGGTACGCCAATCATTCGGATTCGTGCTATTAGCAAGTGTTTTGATATGGGTCCAACGCGGATTAATACCTCCTTTTTCGTCAGGCGCGAGAATCAGTGTTCCGTAATACTCGTCTTCTTTTTT
>DATKTB010000021.1:0-3871 GCA_035531355.1 Minisyncoccota bacterium
TTTATGCGAGCGAGCGATTTCCGTCTGCAACAATGGCACCATCGGATATTTTTCCGCCCGCGCGATAAAAGCCAGCGAGTGCAATCATGATGGCATTGTCGGTGGTAAGTGCCTTTGCAGGAATGGAGAGCGTTACATTCGGGAATTCTTCTTGAATGTTTTTAGTGAAGGTACGTCGGATGTGCGTATTTGCCGAGACGCCACCACCGATGACAAGTGTGCCCGCGCCAGTTTCCTCAAGTGCCCGCGCAGTTTTTTTCCAAAGAACCTCAGTCACTGCATTTTCAAATTCATGCGCCAATTGTTGTTTTCCAGATTCATTCATGTTTGGATTTTTCTTCAAAAGGTACAGTACGGCGGTTTTCAATCCTGAAAACGAAAAGTCACACGTTGCGTCATGCAACATCGGTCGGGGAAGAACGTGATCGAAATCATTTGTATTTGTTGCTGTTGAACGAATGATTTCTGCGAGGCGCGAAATTTCCGGACCGCCGGGGTAGGGGAGTTCGAGCATGCGCGCGACTTTATCAAATGCTTCACCAACAGCATCATCACGTGTCTGTCCGATGAGTTCATAGGTCAGCCATTCTTTCATCAAGACAAGTTCCGTGTGGCCGCCTGAAATGAGGAGCGCGAGTATTGGTAGTGTCACATCCTTCTTGATATATAAAAGGGTATCTTCGGTGTCTGGAAGGTGCTCTTCTGTAGCGAGCGCCGCAAGGATGTGTCCCTCCATGTGATTAATCGCTACAATCGGTTTTTCCCAAAGAAGTGCGAGTGCCTTGGCGAAATTGATGCCAACCCAAAGCGCCGGTTCGAGGCCGGGGCCAGCAGTGACGGCTATCGCATCAATGGCAGGCACTTCGCATTCGGATACGAAGTCGAAGAATGCTTCAAACAACCCCGGTTCGCGCGACAAGAGCTCGGCAATTTCCGTGCGGGTCTTTTCAGGAATCACCTGCGTGTCCTCGTGGAGGAGCTCCGCTTCTTCAAGTGCCGCTTCGAGTATCGGCACAAGATTCTTTGCGTGTTCGCGTTTGGCGAGGGCGGGGAAGACACCGCCGTATTCTCGGTGCATATCAATCTGCGAGAGAAGGGCATTTCCCAAAATACGGAAGGTCGCACTTTTTTCGTCACCCTCTGCTTCGAGTATCGCTATTGCCGTCTCATCACAAGAAGTTTCAATTGCGAGGATTTTCATGGTTGTCTTCTATAGGGTGCCAAGGGACCGCTTGTCCAAGTGGAATTCGGAATCCAGCGGCGGCAGGATGTCCGTTTCCACCATAAATGCGGGCGATGGCCGCGACGTCGACGGTCTTGTCGCTCCGTAGAGAGACACGTAGGTCAGTCGCGCTTGCAGAAACAATAAGTGCAATGGGTGGCCGAGCCGTCACAAGATGATTTCCAATATCACTCACGAATTCTCCTGACGAGCTTGCAAGGTAACATTCGTACCCTTCAAAAATTATTAATTCAGCATGACGTACTCCACTCTGTACGATGTGTTCGTGATATTGCTCAAACAGAGAGCCAGTATGTATGATGCGTTCAAGTTCGGCAGGGGTAGTCATCTCATTGATCATCAAGTCCCATTGCTCAAAAGAGGACGTAAGGAGAGGAGAGGAATATAGATAGGCTAGTATTTGACGCGAGTTCGGCAGTATAAATTTATAGAGATCACCATCTTCGATATAACGAAGAAGTGCCGGTACCGGAAGATCAGGATGGAAATATCCCCACGCAATAGTCGCACCAGAGCGATTTTCATCAAAGACATATTCGGGCATACTCTCGACGATCTTTTTCGTACCAAGATGATGGTCGAGTACTGTGACCGACGCTGCGGTTTTTACCACAGCGTCCATAATGTCTTGTGGATATGAAAAGTCTATAAAGAAAAGTTGTTTCCCTTCGAGCCCCTCAGGAATCGGCTTCCCGTGTTTTGCGGGAATATATTCCGCTTCTTCACCGAATTTTTTCCAGGCGGCGTACGCTCCCCCAAGGCCGTCAGGACAGCCACCATGATAAATAATGGCAATCTTTTTATGGTGTTCATTCATTGCTTTTAGTGTACCGCCTAACGCACAAAACGCACATAGATACCGGAGGGAATGACCCGGTCCGTGTGGGCTTCTGCAATGTAGAGTTCACCGCTCTCTCCCTCGGTCGCGCCAAAGACGCTCTCGACTGCCTGTGCGAACGAACGGGGAGCATATCCCGCCGCGTAGCCGTTTAGTAAGAAAAACGAACCCGGAGCATCACTCGAAATTTCTTTGAGCGCTTGCAGGAGTGCCGAAAAATCTTCCTCAATCTTCCACACCTCGCCCTTGGCGCCGCGGCCGAAAGCCGGCGGATCGAGGATGATGCCGTCATATTTCGCGCCGCGCCGCGCTTCGCGCTTGGCGAAAGCAAGTGCGTCGTCGAGTACCCAGCGAATCGAATTTTCACCGACGCCGGAACGTCGTGCATTATTGTGCGCCCAATCGAGTGATTGCTTTGATGCGTCGACGTGCGTGACAAATGCTCCTGCTTGCGCCGCGACGCTCGATGCGATGCCGGTATAGCCGAACAGGTTCAGTACCTGTGGCTTCTCGAGCTTTTCGATCTGTGCTTTTGTCCAAGCCCAATTCGGCGCTTGTTCAGGAAATATGCCGGTATGTTTAAATCCCGTGAGTGTGGCGGTAAATCGAGTATTGTTCCACCCAAGTTCCCATGATTCGAGTATTGGCTGGCGCATATCCCACGAACCTTTTTTATCACGGAAAGCGAATACTGCCTGTGCCGTTTCCCAAAGTTCAGAGTGTCGTTTTCCCCAGAGTGCCTGTGTTTCGGGGCGGGCGACAATGACCGTCCCGAAACGCTCGAGCTTCATATTTTCTCCTGAATCGAGTAGCTCATAATCACTCCACGGAAGGGTGGTGAGGTGTTGGTCCTGCTTCATCATAGTGCTTCAGGGTGTTTCTTTGACCATTCATAAAAGACGACCGCGGCGGATACAGCCGCATTCAGTGATTCAGTACGGGGGTGCATCGGGATAGAAAGTGTCACATCACATGCGGCAATCGTCTTCTCGCGAATACCTGCTCCTTCATTCCCAATAATGAATGCACTTGGCACATCAAACGCTTCGGCACTCAGAGAAACGTTTCCGCCCATTGCGAGTCCATAAATCCAAAACCCTTTTTCTTTCAAGATTTTGAGCATGTGATTCACATTTCCAATCGAGACGAGCGGAATGCGGAACGCCATACCTGCAGATGTTTTAACCACAACACCAGTGATACCGGCTTGGTGATGTTCGGGGATAAGTACTCCTGAAATACCAAAAGCGGCGGCTGAACGGATGATGGCACCCACGTTGTGCGGATCGTGTATCTCACCGAGGATGACGACGGCAGGATTTTTCTTTGTGGTTAGCGTTTCTATAAAATCATCGAAAGGGATGAGGAGCGCGGAGGGATCCATGATGGCAATTACGCCTTGGTGTACGGCGTCGCGTCCCGCAAGCTCTTTCCCGCGCGCAGTCGCGAGCGGGGACGTCGGAATCGCTAGTTTTTGAAGAAGGGAATGGAGCTCCGGATCACGTATTTCGGGTGACAGAAATACCTTCCGAATAACACTCGGTGTATTCGCGAGTGCTTCGGCAAGGGCATGTTTTCCGTAGATATAGACTTTATCTCGTCCTTTGGGCGGATTTTTTTTGGGTCGCATGTGCGCGGTGAGGAACTCGAATCCCCGACCCTCTCAACGTCAATGAGATGCTCTACCAACTGAGCTAACCGCGCGTGCGAAAACTATACCATAAAGCTCTTTTTCTTTATATGCCCATCTGGATGAACCCATTGTGGTATAGAAAAGACCTCGCAGGTGA
>DATKTB010000022.1:0-4726 GCA_035531355.1 Minisyncoccota bacterium
TTTTTCCGCAATTCAAACAGTCGCACGAGCACGTAGATAATGATAATCAGAGCGGCGAGCGCGAGCACGTACCCCAGTATGATGAAGATAAGCCAGAGGTGCGCCAACCAAGCAGAAACTCCTAAATCATTTACTGAAACTTTTCCATAACAGGCGCCATGGAAACAGTCGTAGGCAAGACGAAAAAAATATTCGACATTAAGTTGGTTCGCGGGCATTCCCCTTTAGTATAAACGAAAAAAATCAGGAGTGGTTCGTGTTCTCCCCTGCACGTGCGGCGGCAAAAAGTACGTTTTCAGCCTGGTGCGGTGCGGTGAAGTGAAGCCCGACCGGAAGTTCCGTTCCATCGCGAAGAACTGAGCCCATAGGGACTGAGAGTGCCGGCATACCGGTAAGATTCGCGGTCACGGTAAACAGGTCTTCCACATACATCGATATAGGATCGCTCTTCTCTCCAAACTTGAATGCGGGTGAGGTCGTTGTGGGAAATGCAATAACATCAACTTTCTTAAACGCATCGGCGTATTCGCGCCGAAGGACGGCACGTGCCGCGTCCGCCTTGTAGTAATACGCATCAATATATCCTGAAGAAAGAACGAAAGTGCCGAGCAAAATACGACGACGCGTTTCCTCTCCAAACCCTTCCGTGCGCGACCGCAGGTAATCCTCGAGGAGTGTTTCCCCGCGAACCGCATGACCGTAGCGGATACCGTCAAAACGGGCGAGATTCGCGGACGCTTCGGCGGGCATAATGACGTAGTACGCGGCGAGTGCATGCGCGCTGGTAGGCAATTTTATATCAACAAGCGTATGCCCCGCGCGCTCAAGCGCGTGAAGTGTCGTATCAAATGCCGCACGCACATCCGCATCAATACCTACCGTAAGAAGATCGTAGGGTACGCCAATACGCAAGTGTTCAGACGCTTCGTGTGCTGGATAGAGATCATCGGGAATAGTCGTTGCATCGAGCGGATCTCTGCCGCGCATGGCATCAAAAAGAATTTGCGCGTCTTCGACAGTCTTTGTTAATGGACCGATCTGATCGAGTGATGAGCCAAGCGCAATAAGTCCTGAGCGGGATACGGCTCCATAAGTTGGCTTGAGTCCGACCAACCCAGTGAGCGCGGCGGGCTGACGAATAGAACCGCCCGTGTCCGAACCGAGCGCGGCGATGGCCATATGTGCCGCCACCACAGCCGCAGAGCCGCCGGAAGAGCCGCCGGGTACCCGAGTAACATCGAGCGGGTTGCGTGTTTTTCCAAATGCAGAATGCTCAGTCGACGATCCCATCGCAAACTCATCCATATTGGTACGACCGACAAAAAGCGCGCCGGCATCGAGTAATTTTTGCAGAGCAGTAGCAGTATACGTAGCACGATAGGTATCAAGTATTTTTGATCCGGCGCTCGCGATCTTCCCTTCAAGCAACATGTTGTCTTTTATGGCGAGGGGTATGCCGCAAAGCAGTGGCGCTGATGCTCCCTCAGTATCAATACGCTTCTGTGCCGCGACGATAGCCGCCCCATCAGCCGGAAAGATTTCCAAGTACGCATTGAGTTCTGGATTCTTTGCTACGGCCACCTGGTGACATGCATCCCAGAGCTCCTGCACGGTCAATTCCCGCGCGCGGAGTGCGCGAGCGGCCTCGACAATCGTTAATTCATTGGGATTATTCATATGAAATGATTTGCTTTACGACCAGAGCATCCCCTTCCCGTTCCGGAAATTGTTCAGCAAGCTTTTCCGTATTCGTTCCAGGCGCGGTCGGGTGTGTGTCATCCCGCAGTACATTGTGCAAAAGCGGTTTCTCCTGCGCGAGATCATCGGGAATCTCAAGCGCCTCGAGTTGAGCGATGTACTCGAGAATCGCGTCAAATTCACTCGTAAATTTCTCCAGATCCGTATCCGGTATCGTGATGCGCGCAAGTTCCGCAAGTTTCTTCACCCCGTTAGAGGTGCCCGCTTCAGGCGAGCCAGGACTCTTCGAGTCCTTACCTCTAACAGGGTTCACTTCATCAGTCGTTGTCATGTTGACCACTGTACCACAGCACCAAAAAGCTTACACCGCCTCACCCCTGCCAAATTCTGACTACACTGACTTTTGGTGCGTGGCGCGTCATGCCCCAAGTCTTTTGAGGAATCCTGCTTCATCAATAATGAGGATACCCAACTGACGCGCTTTCTCATACTTAGATCCTGGATTCTCACCAGCCACGACCAGCGACGTTGTTGAGGACACAGACGCAAGAACCTTACCGCCCGCGCGACGCACGCGTGCTTCGGCATCTTCACGGGAAAGCGTCGGGAGCGTACCGGTAATAACGACTCTCTGACCAGAGAGCGGACCTTCTTCGGGCGCCGTTACGGTAGTCACCGTGAGATGTTTTTCAAGACGAGCGAGAAGGGTTCGATTCTCCTTGTCAGCAAACCATTCCGCTACTGAGGCGCCAATAATCGCACCAATACCCTCTCTCTCCGCAAGAATATCCTCGCGCACGGTTTGCAATTTTTTGAGTGTCTTAAAATGAGTCGCTAAGAGATAGGCGATCTCTTCCCCGACGTGGGGTATGGAAAGACCGACCAAAAGACGATCGAGAGGAACTTTCTTCGCGTGTGCAATTGCCGCAATCAGATTTTTTGCCTTCGTCTCTTCGAATCCTTCGAGCGCACGCAATTCATCTTCCGTAAGATCAAATAGATCATCAAAATCAGAAATGAGTTCATGTGCCATGAGAAGCTTCACCGTCTCACGACCCATCCCGTCAATATCAAGCGCGCTCTTTCCGGCAAAATACTGAAGCTTGCGCGCCTGCTGTTCAAACGAACCCATCGTTTTGCATCGATGCGCCGCCTCGCCAGGAATCCGTTCAATCAGACCAGCCCCGCCACACAGCGGAGAGTGACTCGGAAATGTCCACGGTCTCGCGGTTGCGGGGCGCAACTCGCGAATCACCGATACTATCTCAGGAATAATGTCACCGGCTTTTTGCAAAATAACCGTGTCGCCGATGCGAATATCTTTCTCGTGTATGAAATCTTCGTTATGGAGCGTCGCGCGTGCAACTGTAGTTCCGGCGACCGCGACCGGACGCAGGTGTGCAACCGGCGTTAGTTTTCCCGTACGGCCGACCTGAAGCGTAATAGCTTCAACAATCGTTTCCACCTGTTCAGGCGGAAATTTGTATGCAATACCAAATCGAGGCGCCTTACCGGTATAACCCAGTATATTCTGTGCGTCGTGCGATTCTACTTTCAGCACAATACCGTCAATTTGATAATCTACTTTTTCACGATCGGTCCCTTTCCATTTTTTCCAATACGAGAAGACGTCTTCGAGCTTTTCTGCATGGCGATGCTCTGGATTAACCGGAAGACCGAGCGCGGCGAGGTAGGCGAGTTCTTCGCTCTGTGTTGCGGGAAAAGGTTCCTCTGTTGCGGCAATGTCATAGAGAAAGATTCCCAGCGGGCGCGCCGCCGCAATCTTTGGATCAAGCTGGCGAATAGATCCTGCGGCGGCATTACGCGGATTCGCAAAGAGTGGCTCCCCCTCTTTCTTACGAAGCATGTTTAACTTCATAAAACCCGAACGAGTGAGGTACACTTCCCCCTCTGCAACAAGAGTGACCGGACGCGTGAGACGCTCGGGCACCGAAGAAATAGTGCGAATATTATGCGTCACGTCCTCTCCGATGATGCCATCACCGCGCGTTGCCGCGGTTACAAGGATGCCCTTCTCATACGTAAGTACGATTTTCAAACCATCTATTTTAAGTTCGAGATCATAGGTCGGTACCGTACCCGAGAGTTTTCGCACCCGCTCATCAAAAGCGCGAATGTCGTCTTCAGTAAACGCATCATTGAATGACCACTGCGCGACCGTATGTGTTACCTTCTTTAGAAACGAAACGGGCGCTCCCGCAACAACCTGCGTCGGAGACGAGGGAGTCACCAGCTCGGGATACTGTTCCTCAAGCAGTGCAAGTTCGTATTTCAACGAATCAAGCGCTTCCGCTGAGAGCGGAGACTGGTCCTTCTCGTGCTGAAGCACCCGATATTTTGTAATCGTTTTTCGTAGCTGTTTCGCTCGCTCGCGCTGCTCTTTCGAGGCTTTCATACCCCTAGTATAGCGAATTTCGGAGTTAGTAGCGGGCGCTCATGCCACGCGAAGAAAAACGTGCTCCTAACGGACTCGCGACCGTACTACACGACACGTCATATCCCTGCGAAAAAACTCGAGTGGTTGCCCCGTCTGCTTGAGCCGTACTGTATTTGTAAATGGTCACATCAGCGCAATGAGGCGTTCCTGCCGCTGTATCAAGTGGAATCCGATACGTAATAATCCACTCAGTCGGCGTCCACAATGAGGAAGAGAGCGCGTTGGCTGAGGTGCCATTACAAGAAATAGATGGTTCTGTAGCGGGCGGAGTTGAGGGGTAGGGAGTAAAAGTTAGTGATTGTTGATCTGCATAGAGTGCACACTCAAGCGCCGAATCAGCGGCGTAGAAAGCATACTGAGATCCCAATGCGGAGGAAGCAAGCGTTTCTTGTTTATAGGAGAGTGCCGCGAGCGCCAGACCAAACGATAACATCACCGACATAAAGATGATGGCGATAAGGAGCGCAAACCCTTGGTGAGTATTTTTTATTGCCATGGGGTAAGGTGATCGATGACCGTAACCGTATACGGAGTTCCGTGGAAACTCCACGACACGACTGAGACAATATT
>DATKTB010000023.1:0-17407 GCA_035531355.1 Minisyncoccota bacterium
TTGCGTCAATAAAAACCCTTCCCCGTTCAATTTCTGGTTCGCAATTAGGGGTATGAGAATGATTGATGTAGCGGGCGAAGTTATCGCGAGTCGTACCATCAATCGTTTTCCGACTATTCACTTCAAAAAGATATTTACTTTTACTCGTATATTCCTCAGCTTTCGAAATGACCCGTCCGGTGTATTCGATGATACGCTCCCCTTTTTTAAAAGGACGGGTTGCGAAGAGTCCCAGCCCTGTACGCGATCGCTTCACTTGTAATCCATCCGGACAAACCGTTTTTTTGTTTTTTAAGGTCATGACGCTATACTGTATAACATGTCTTCTGAACTCACACCAAATAGCGGGAAAGAATTGGAGACCGTTATTTCCGGCATACGTTACGCGCGTCTTCCAATCAAAACGCGAATCATTGAAACACACGATGATCTTATGGCGCTCCTTACCGAATACGTTACGCCGCACCTCCAGCCCGGTGATCTGCTCTTCATCAGTGAAAAAATTGTTTGTATTACACAAGGCCGCATACTGCCAATCAAAGAAGTAGCCACTTCTCCCCTCGCTCGCTTTCTTTCAAAGCGAGTACGCAACCATGTCGGTACGCCCGAGTTTCGCGGCCTTGGTCACGGTACCGCGCCCGCGATGCAACTCCTCATTGAGGAGGCGGGCTATCCTCGAGTTCTTTTCGCCGCGCTTGTAGCGGCACTCACGCGGCCGCTCGGCATCAAGGGTGCGTTCTACTACCTCGTTGGCAAGCAGGCGAAGTCGATCGACTGCCCCATGTCCTGGACGCTCGCTCCGTACACCGAATACGCCAAACGTGCGCCGCTCAAGCCCCATGAAGTTGCCCGAAAGATTCGTGATCAGTTCGGTGTTGAGACAATTATTGTTGACGCAAACTATCGCGGCGCCTTCTCACTCGGAAAATCAACCTCTGCTATTTCTGAAAAATTCATTCAAGCGCTTTTGCATGATAATCCTGCCGGTCAGGATAGCGAGATGACACCCTTCTTCTTAATTCGAAAAATAATGTAGGAATTATCGTGGCGTGTTCAAAAAAAGCGGCACGCCAGAGGCGTGCCGCTTTTTTAAAATTATTTACTGATTAGTATTGAGCGCAAGTCCGCCGCCGTCTTCGACCAACAGTGCGAGTTCTTTTTGTGTTTTCGGAATATGGTTTATGTCGACATGTCCTACGACACGAACGGTAACATTCTTACAGATACCGAGAATATTTGCCGCATTCATTGTTTGTCCGTCGGTTCGAATGAAATTGTCTTTCGTATTGAGGAGCACATCAATACGATTGGTATATCGTGGATTCATTGTGTCTTCGATAACACGGTATCCGATCAGTGGTTTGACCAAACTAAATCCACAAGAATCTGATGACGCGTTTGAACCATCAATTTCAATTATCGTACCAAAGGGAAGCTTCTCAGTCAGGTTACCCGAACGAGCGGCAACAACTTCTGGGTTGGAATAGGCGCCAGACGCCGTTTCGAATGGATTCGAATCGGTTTGTGCCGCAACCGCATTATAGGCAGTCAACGTCACCGCATAGCCAGGAAGTCCTGACGCAACTGGTGCGACTGGTTGGGCAACCGCAACGTTTCCTGAAGAAAACGGTGTGAAGCCAAAAAAAAGCGAAAAGCCCATAAGGGCTCCTAGAATAGGCATTGAATGTGTTTTACCGAGAAACAGTCAATAACTGTCTCGTTATTTCAGATACTAGCATATTGCCAATAGTTGTCAATGGTTCTGACACCGCTGTGCTATCATTTTTATGTGACTTTTATGCGAAGAATTTCCCGCGAAAATACCCCTTTTCATACCTTTTTTATGTGCCCGAAGCCTTCTTGTCACCCGCAATATTTCGTATGCGCTATTTAAACTCTCCAACGCTGGTGTTACCTGCCGTCGTTGCGTTTCTTCTTGCCGGGGCACTCATCTTGGGACAAGAAAATTTATACTTCATCGTTATCATCATCGGCCTCGGTGAAGTATTCGTTACGGCATACCACGATATTCGAAATCATAACTGGTCACTTGATTACATCGCGCTCCTTGCGATGCTGGTCGCGATTTTTTCGAACGAGCTTCTCGCGGGTGCGGTTATTGCACTTATGTATACCGGTGGCGAAGCACTTGAAACCTATGCATCACACCGTGCCGAAGCATCCCTCGCTTCCCTGCTTGCCCGTATCCCGAAAGTTGCAATCGTAAAGCATGCAGACGGATCTTCTGAAGAAGTACCGCTCAGTAAGGTACCATCCGGGGCGATTATTATAGTGCGCACAGGTGAACTTATACCGCTCGATGGGCTACTTGCCTCACCCAGTGCTGTTCTTAATGGCGCAAATCTTACCGGCGAACCCCTGCCTGAAACCATCACTCAGGGAGCATATGTGAAGAGCGGGAGCATAAATGTGGGCGAAGCACTCGATCTTACCGTCTCGGGAACTCTTCAAACGTCTACCTATGCAAAGATAATTAATTTGGTAAAAAATGCTCAAAATGACCAGGCCCCGCTGGTTCGTTTAGCGGAAAAGGCGAATATACCATTCACCTTTCTAACACTTTTTATTTCAACCGGTGTATACATTCTCACCGGCGATATATCGCGCGTTCTTGCCGTGCTCGTCATCGCGACACCGTGTCCTCTTATTATTGCCGCACCGGTCGCCTTTATCGGTGGCCTCTCACGCGCGGCTGGTAAAAATATTATCGTAAAGACACCCGCTGTTCTTGAAACAATCGCCCGGGTCAAAACAATCTTCTTTGATAAAACAGGCACCCTTACGCTCGGTGAACCGGAACTCACGAGCATTACCGTATCTGACGGTACGGCACACGAGTCTCAAGCACTGTCCTTAGCGGCGGCGCTCGAATACCACTCCATTCATCCTTTGGCGCGCGCGATTGTCACCGAGGCAAAAAAACGCGGGTTTACCGCGCCGCCCGCTCAGAGTGTCACTGAAATTCTTGGTAGCGGTATCACCGGAACCGTTGACGGTCACACTATCTCTATCGCTCAAGCTCCGAAAACACACCATCGCGAAGGAGGTATTTCTCTCCTCCTTATACGAGACGGTAACCCGTTTGCTACATTTCATTTCACCGATGTACTGAAAGAGAATGCAAAAACCTTAATTGCTGATTTAACGAAAGCGGGATACGCCGTATCTCTTTTGACCGGTGATCGAAAGGAAAATGCAGAAGAAATATTTGCCGGATGCAAACTTACTATCTATGCGGAATGTACACCGGAAGAAAAATACAGAATTGTTACTGAAGCGAGAGCGCGCGGTGAAGTCGTCGCGATGGTTGGTGATGGATTGAATGATGCGCCCGCTTTGGCGCGCGCTGATGTGGGGATCGTCTTCTCAGGGACCGAGAACAGCGCATCAATCGATGCGGCCGCAGTTGCCATCCTGGGACGCGACGTTGTTTTGATACAAGAATTGTTTGCACTTTCGCATCGTTCAGTACGAATCGCGCGCCAAAGCATTTACACCGGTATCGGACTCTCAACTATCGGCATGCTCGTCGCCGCTCAAGGATTCATCGTTCCGGTGGCCGGAGCGATTATGCAGGAAGGTATTGACGTCGCAGTTATCCTCAACGCGCTTCGTGCCGCATTCAAACCTCGTGCGTCGTATAAAAAAATTCCCCAACCAAAGTCGGGGAATCGAAACGGACAGAGTTTAGTAGTCAATCGTTGATGCCATTTGCGCTGAATAGAAACGCACATCGTCAGGACACACAAAGAGCGCCTTCTTTCCACGAAGAGACTTCACAAGAAGAGCGTGCTCGCGGAGGTATTTCTTTAACCCGGCATACGCAAGGCCGGAAGAAGGACCTGGTGTTGGATACACCTCGCTCATAAAGTCACGCGCGGTCTGGAAGGACTCTTCACGACTCAGTTCAACAATGTCATCGACTGCCTCTCTATACGGAAGCGAGACGACCGCATTCATTCGAGCGAGATCACGAACACCGGGCACCCGCTGACCCGGGCTCGGACGAACACCAATAACAATGATGTTTGGGTCCTTGCTCTTCAGGTATTGCGAGATCCCTGTAACGGTTCCACCCGAACCCATAGAAACTGCCACCAATCCAAGACCTTCCCCGGCCGCATTCAGAAGTTGCGGACCGGTACACTCTCGGTGCGCCAACACATTTCCGAGATGCTTGTACTGATCGAGAAGATGGTGTCCGGGGCGAGAGGATTCTTCAAAAGCGACATCCTCAACACTCCTTTTCCCATCAGGGTTCATCACACTCGCCTGCGGAAGCATCCGAATGACACTTTGCTTTGACTCGGGTGTATCGCTCGACATAATCAGCTTCACTCGCGGAATACCAAAAGCAGGCGCGAGCAGTGCGACCGCGTGAGCGGTGTTACCGCTCGAAGGTACCACGAGCGTATCGATACCTTCATACACGCCGTTCTCGAAATCTTCCTTCAGCATGCCGAAGGCGGCGACCGTCTTGATGTGCGGAAGCGTGCCGAAGGTAATGGCCGCGGCAATGTCGATGTCTTCTTCCAGCCGAAACGGATTCAGATTGGACGACAGCCAACGAAGAGAGATGAAGTCTTGATGGTATGGATTCAACGCCTCAACCATTGGATGGGCGAGAACTTCTTCGAGTGATAGTCTTGATTTTTTCATGTGCGTTTCCTCTGTTTGAGCGATAAAAACAAACAAACCCTCTCTCAGAAAGGGCTTCCGTAGCAAACTATACGCCTATTCACTCCGGACGCCACCCTTTCTTTACTTCAGTGATTTTATTCTCACCATCCATGAAAACGACCGTCGGACTCATTTTTGCGGCATCTTTTGCATCAACCCAAGCTTCACCGAGGATAACGACCTTATCTCCCCTTTGAAAGAGCCGTGCGGGAGGGCCGTTTAAGATGATTTCGCCCTTCCCTTTTTCGCCTTTCAATATATAGGTACGCCACGTCACCGCATTTGAAAGATTATTAATCGTCACCATCTGTCCGGGAACCATCCCTGCCGCTTCAACAAGAAGTTCATCTATGGTAATAGAGCCGACATAATCGAGACTTCCGTCGGTAACCGTCGCTCGGTGGAGCTTTGCAATACAAACATTTACTAACATGTGTTGATTATACCATGCACCAATAGACCTTGCGAATGGTATGGTATAGAGGAACACTTTTCTATGGACTTTCTTTTTTTCATAAACATCACGGCGTTGCTCTTCTCTTTTTTTATAGTGGGAATTCTGCTGGGTGCTATTTTCTTTAAGCCCGTCCGAAAACAAATAGAAATACTTTTAAGTCTCGACTATTTCCGCCAACATCTTCCGCTCAAAAAATCATTTCGTAACCCTATTTTGCGTCCTGGGAGTAATCCATGGACCGCTGAAGCAGTCTTAAATCCAGCCGCCATTATCATGGATGGGCGCACGCATCTGGTCTATCGTGCCATTGGTATGGACGGCGTCTCGCGGTTGGGCTACGCAAACAGTGCTGACGGTATTGTCTTTGATAAGCGTCTTCCCTACCCGATTTATGTCGCACAAAAGCCGAGAAATCTCCCGGGACATCTCAAGCGGTACTCACCCATACTGTATCCTTCTGGCGGCAGTTGGGGCGGATGCGAAGATCCGCGCATGGTCTGCATAGAGGGACGCGTCTATATCACTTTCAACATGTTTGATGGATGGGATTATATTCGCGTTGCCTCTATTTCTATAGCCGAAGAAGATTTCTTGGCAGAACGATTCTGGAGGTGGGATGGGCCGCATATCATTTCACGACCGGGAGAAATACAGAAAAACTGGGTTCTCTTCCCCGAAAAAATCAACGGGCAGTTCGCGATTCTCCACAGTATCGCGCCGAATGTAGAAATAGCATACCGTAACTCGATTGAAGATATCGGGACGACTGAACCGCTTGTCAAAAGCTGGGTTGGTGCACGAGTTGATCTTCCGGAACGCAAAAATGTTTGGGACAGCTTCATACGAAGTCCCGGTCCGCCGCCGATAAAGACCGACCGCGGATGGCTTCTTTTCTATCACGCCATTGATGCTCGTGATCCTGGACGGTATAAACTGGGTGCACTCTTACTTGATCTCACTGATCCGACCAAAGTACTCTACCGATCCCGAACTCCGGTCATCTCACCTGATGAATCATACGAAAACGAAGGAAAACCGGGCATCGTGTACGCCTGCGGTGCGGTCGTAGAGGATGGAAAACTCTTCGTGTATTACGGAGGTGCTGATAAAGTGGTGTGTGTGGCGACCGCTTCCCTCACCTCTTTTCTTGATACGCTTACGGGAGGAGGAGAGCCCGCACTTACAACTGTTATACATACGCAAACCACCTAACGATATGTTTGTCATTCGCCGAGAACCCCATAATCCTATTCTTTCGCCCAAACCCGAACATCCGTGGGAGGCAGAAGCGACCTTTAACCCTTCGGTCGTCCGAACAGAAGAAGGTATGCATCTCTATTACCGCGCGATCGGTTCTCCCGATGTCCTGCAAACACCGAGCGCCGGACTTTCGAGTATTGGGACTGCTTTTTCTGAGGATGGTGTTCATTTTCATTCACGACAACAAGTCATCGTTCCGGAGGAACCATGGGATATGTTTGGATGCGAAGACCCGCGCGTCACTTTTTTTGAAGGTCGATGGTATTGTTTCTATACGGCACTCAGCGGGTATCCGTTTGGTCCCGACAATATCAAAGTCGGACTCGCCATTGGCGATACGCCAAACAATTTTACTGAACGGCACCTCATCACTCCCTTTAACGCAAAGGCGGCGACCCTCTTCCCTGAACGTATCGAAGGGGATGTCGTTCTATTACTGACGGCTCATACTGACTGGACTGCCGAATATCCGCGTCCGACCATTGCGCTCGCACGAGCAAAAAATATTGACGATTTCTTTGACCCAGCCTATTGGAAAAAATGGCATGCGCACCTTGCCGATCATGCGCTCCCTGAAATGATTCATGAAGATACGGATCATGTTGAAGTTGGCGCCTCCCCATTCAAAACTGAAGAAGGATGGCTCCTTATCTACTCGTATATTCAAAACTATTATGAGGGGCAGAAACGTATTTTTTCGGTTGAAGCGGCATTACTTGACGCAAAAAATCCTCAGAAGCTGATTTCGTATACTGATCCGCTCATGGTTCCTGAAGAGGTGTATGAAAAATACGGTCTCATACCAAACATCGTCTTCCCGACCAGTGTCACGCGCGGCGACAACGGACAACTTGATATATGGTATGGCGCGACCGATACCGTCTGTGCAAAAGCGAGCGTCCGACTCGCTGACCTTCTCCAGACACTTGACCCAAAAAAATCTGCACGTACTTTTACGCGCGCGGCGGAAAATCCAATTCTTTCGCCGCGGGGAACCGGCTTTGAGAGTCGGGATGTGTTTAATGCGGCGGCAATTGATATTGAGGGTTCGGTCTATATCCTCTATCGCGCAATGGACAGCGCCAATACCTCGACCATCGGATTGGCAAGGTCGGAAAACGGCGTCACTATTGATGAGAGATTATCCGAACCCGTATACGTACCTCGTGCTGACTTCGAACTCAAACACGGCAGTCCAACCGGTAATTCCGGTTGTGAAGATCCGCGTATTGTACGGATTGAAGACACGCTCTACATGACCTATACCGCCTACGACGGCGTTCGCTCCCCTTCTGGAGCTATTACCTCAATTTCCGTAGCTGATTTTCTTGCGCGCCGATGGGAAAAATGGAGTATGCCCTTTCTCGTAACCCCAAACGGTATTGATGACAAAGATCTTGCGCTCTTTCCTGAAAAAATAAATGGAAACTACCTTCTCTACCATCGTATTAGTAATCAGGTTTGTGCGGATACCATACCCGACCTCACCTCAGGCAAACGGGTAAATCGCTGTATAGAAATTATCGGTCCGCGGAACGGCATGTGGGACGGAGTGAAAGTGGGTAGTGCCGCTCCCCCGATTAAGGTGGGCGCTCATTGGCTCATGATTTATCATGGGGTCTCCCGACACGGAGTGTACCTTTTGGGTGTGGCACTTGTTGATTCTTCGGGTACGTCAGTCATCGCACGTTCTGCCGATTCCATCTTCAAACCAATAGAACGGTACGAACGGGAAGGAGAAATTGCAAACGTTGTTTTCTCATGCGGCGCCATCGTTCGTGGTGACACACTTTTCTTATACTATGGCGGCGGCGATAAAGTCATCGGCGTGGCGACCGCATCGCTTTCCCATATAATTGCCGCTCTTTCTCCTAATGAATAAACTCATTATTTTTGACCTTGATGGTACGCTCGCCGAGAGCAAGCAACCGCTCACAAAAGAGATGGCGCTTCTTTTAGCGAAACTTCTCACGGTAACAAACGTGGCAGTTATCTCTGGTGGCGCGCTACCACAATTCTTGACACAAATTGTCGCCCAGCTTCCTCCTTCGGCGAAGATGGCACACCTCTTTCTCCTTCCTACCAGTGGTGCGGCACTCTATGAATATCAACAGGGCGAATTGAAAAAGATTTACGAAGAACGCCTTTCAGAAAAAGAAGCGGCGCACATCGAAACGGTGATGCGAGTCGCCGGCACCGAAACTGGGTACATTGATTTTTCAAAACCGGGATATGGAAAACGTATCGAGTACCGCGGTAGCCAAGTGACCCTCTCCGCGCTCGGTCAACTCGCACCGCTGAAAGAAAAAAAAGCGTGGGACCCCACGCATATCAAACGGGACACGCTCCGTGCGTACCTTGCCGAACGATTGCCTGAATTTTCAGTGACGGTCGGCGGTACGACTAGTATTGATGTTACAAAACACGCTATTGATAAGGCGTATGGTGTTCGAAAACTTTCTGAACGGCTGGGTATACCCGAATCAGAAGCATTGTATGTCGGTGACGAGCTTCGCGAAGGAGGAAACGATGCCGCTGTCTATAAAACGAACGTGCAGACAAAAAGCGTTACTAGTCCGTTTGATACGGCAACCCTTATACAGACGTTACTGACGAGCGCATAAGGCGCACGAGACGGATGACCTCAAAGGAGTAGCGTCCACGAAGCGCATGGAACACCGGCGCCAATCGTTCGTGACCCTCACTCGCAAATGCTTCATGTATTTCATCCACACTCTCAGGTGGCACCAGATGAGTAAAATCGACTCGATCCAACTTTCCAAGTGAAGCAAGCTCTTCAAGATGCTTCACGACGTTCGAGGCCGTGAGTCCGCGAGTGAGCGCGACCTCTTTTAGACTCTTCCCCTCGCGGGTTGCCTGCAACGTTTCGGCAAGGCGTCCGGGCAATCCTTTTCCATGCGGCGGAAGTGGAATCGTTTTCTTCATAGCAGTCTCCTCCATCCATGCGCCGCCCAGTGCCTTCACGAACCGCTTTTGCATATCGATTTTTTCGGCTTTCGGCATCTCACCAAACGCATCCTCTGCCACACTCGATGCAATTCGAAAAGATTTATCCTTCTCCAATATTTCTGGGTGCACTTCAAGCGCACGCTGATTTAATCCGGTGAGATACACGCCCGAGAGGCGACGGACACGCGAAAGCGCAACGTATCCCTGTCCATATTCAAATGCTTTTGAGAGATCGATAATCGCAGAATCCATACTCATTCCTTGGCTTTTGTGTACGGTCATTGCATACGCAAGTCGAAGCGGTATTTGTGCGACGCTTGCTTTTACTTTCCCCTGTTCTTCAACTTGCCACTCCATGGGTTCGGTACTAATCCGTAGTCCTTCTTTGGTTTCAACAATAGGCTGATCCTCCGCATCCCAATCACAAACTGTCCCCAACGTACCATTCACAAATTTTCCTTGTGGTGAATTCTTTGTAAACATCACCACGGCACCCTTCTTTAGTTCGAGTACTTCTGGTGAAAGACACCCCCGCTTGAGGCCTGCAACAAGCGTATCTTTTCCTTTTGCACTCATATGAAACTTTTTTGTATTACCGGGAATTTTTGCAAGCTCTGTTGCATTAATACGATCAACGTCAGCATTATGTGAAAAAAGTTTTGGTGCGTCCTCGGGAAGCGCCGAGATGTCCGTACGACGTGCACTAAGACTTTCGTGATGCACGGTCTCAATATTTCCTGAACGTATCGCCGAAAGCACAGAAAGAAATTCAGTATCATCTTGTCGATACTGCTCAGTGAGATAACAAGTGAGGAGATTCAGATCGCGCCACACCGGTGAGGCGTACGCAAACTGCATCTCGTGACCGCGTGAGACCGGCGGAAGCTGAAAGAAATCTCCCACCAAAATAACAGTGAGTCCCCCAAAAGGAGTATCGTTTCTGCGCGCCTCGCGGCAAATCGAATCGGCCATTTCAAACGTTGCCGCCGAGAGCATCGAGATTTCTTCGATGATTAATACTTTTGCCTTCATCAGACGTTTCGCAATGTGCTCTTTACTCGCGATACGGTCAATATCAGCACCTGAGAGCGATTCGCTAATGCCGATACCGCTCCATGAATGGATCGTCATTCCTCCCACGTGCGTTGCCGCGATCCCGGTCGCCGCGGTAATGGAAGGCTCAATACCTGAGGCACGCAACCACGCAACAAATGCATTTATCGTATGCGTTTTGCCACTTCCCGGCTCACCGGTAAGAAAGACATTCGCGCCCGTCTTTAAAATGGTAAGTGCCTCGCCTTGTGTCATTCCTCTACTTTACCAGAAAGAGAGAATACCAGGGTACTCCTGGTATTCTCCGAGATGCCGATCGTGGAAAGTTAGACTTTTACAACTAATTGCTGATGACGAATGTGATATGCAATTCCTGAATGAATTGTGGGCACACCTCTCCCGCCTTGCAGATAGGGCGACCTTCTGCCCGGAGGGTCACCGTACCGATCTGATTTGCCTCATACACACCTTGATAGCCGCCGGTAGAGAGCGTGTTCGGAACTCGCGTTATAGCTCCTCCTGGGATAAAAGAAAGCGCCCAAGAAAGATTGCCGAATTGAATGGCGAAACGTTCATTCTTCGTGAGATGCACCGTCGTGTTCTGATCTTGTTGCGTGACGGTCACCATATCGCTTGGAATCGGCGAGGAGGTGCTCGCCGTGACGGCGTCAGCGACGCACGTCCCGCCTTTGTCGGCAACAGCACCGAGCTGACAGTGATAGCCGACCGGGCATGTTGACGCATTTTTTATAAAACCGCCGCACACACTCCCTGATGCATTAGGAATGCTTGTGCCATCAGTGGTGGTGGCATCACCATTTGATACCGGCAGTTGCGTACGAGCCATCTCCACCTGGGTTTGCTCCCAGGAAATACCGAGATGAAAGGCAAGAAAAAAAGTTGCTACAAAAACGATACTTGCGGCAAGTTTCGAATACCACGTTACTTTATTCCATTCGATTTTCATACAGAAGATATTCTACTACCGAATACCGGTATCGCAAGAAATGGTCGTCGTCGCATACCCGTTTGGCGGGACAACCACCCGCACACTCGCACAACGAGGAAAAGTTTTTCCACTGGCGGCTTGAAGCAAATAGGAGCCTGGTGGAAGCGCAAAGGAAAAAGAACCGGCAGTATCTGAATTTCCGATGATAAACGGTATGGATGAGCCTTCGCGATATATCGTCACCGCCGTTTTATACCCTTTATCAGCACACGAAGGATCGGGAGGTATCCGCTCGACGGGACACGTAGGACCAAGTGAGATCATTCCCCTTACCCCAGACGTATAGGGTCCACCATCACTGGTCGTGGTGGCTGTTGCGGCTGGGCACGCAGGAAATTCGCATGCAGGACCGGTACGGCCGACTGAAGAACCATCTGGACAGAGCTTCGCTTCCTGAGTACAGGTATGCAAAGCGGAGGGAGTCTGATTCACTTGTGTCGCTGTTATCCAAAGCGCACCGATGAGTACCACAATAAGTCCACTAATGATGAGTAGGTATTCTTTCATGCCCTAAGCATACCAATTTATTTCCAAAATAACTGGATGCAAAAGAACGAGGTGAAAAGATGCATTTTTATCAAAAGCTATTTCTTACGAGAAAAAAGTACCGTATACTATACCTACTATGCTTTTCCATCTTGGCCTTCGACACAAGGAGCTTCGCCGCGATGTGCAGGTGTCTGACGGGTCTTCAATACCGCCAGGAGCAAACCCTCGGTATATTCATTTACTCGACCGTATTACGTTTATAGCTGGCGTAGCCGGACCATTCACCGTACTTCCGCAGATATACCAGATATTTACCACGCAGGTGGCAACAGGCCTCTCGCTCTCTTCATGGATACTTATATTTATTGTGACGTTCCCGTGGATTTTCTACGGTATCGCCCATCGAGATCGTTCAATCATAACCAGTTACATTCTGTGGGAAATTGCGAACATAATAATTATAGTGGGCATACTCCTCTACCGATAAAAAGTTCCTAAGAGAGAGATGAGGGTAGAAATCGAGTATACTTTTTATATGAACATAGGAAATTTAAAAAATTCACTGACGAGTGCGATGCGAGGAGAAGTATCAGATGATCAAGAAACATTAAAAACCTTGAGCCGTGACACGTCGCTTTTTGTGCGGATGCCCGAATTAGTGGTCTACCCTGAAAATGCCGATGATGTCAGTGCCGCCGTGAAAGAGGTCGCACGGGCGCGCTCGGCTGGCGGTGCTATTGCGCTTGCCGCACGATCAGCCGGTACGGACATGTCAGGCGGACCCCTGACCACCGGCGTCGTCATTTCCTTCACCAAACACATGAATCACGTCCTCGAGGTTGGCAACGGGTATGCCGTCACCGAACCGGGCGTCTTCTATCGTGATTTTGAAAAAGAGACCCTAAAGAAAAACCTCATTCTCCCCTCCTACCCCGCGAGTCGCGAAATAGCGGCTATGGGTGGCATTGTTGCGAATAACTCCGGCGGCGAGCGAACACTCGAGTACGGGAAGACCGAAAAGTACGTTGAAGAACTTGACGTTGTTCTTTCGGACGGTTCACAAACAACGTTCACCTCACTTACCCCTGAGGAAGTTGAACTTAAAAAGAAACTCAACACGCTCGAGGGGGCTATTTATCGAGACATGGATGACCTACTAACGCAAAATGCGGCACTTATTGAAGCGCATCGACCGAAAGTATCTAAAAATTCTGCGGGGTACGCGCTCTGGAGCATCCGCGATGAACGGACCGGAAGAACGAATCTTGCAAAACTTATTTGCGGGTCACAAGGAACGCTCGCGCTGTGGACGAAAGCAAAACTTTCTCTCGTCACCCCTAAAGAGCACCGTGCGATGCTGGTTATATTCCTCAACGACCTTACGCTCCTTCCTGAAATCGTACGACGCGTCTTACTTCAAAATCCAGAATCATTTGAGAGCTATGATGACCACACCTTTTCGCTCGCGGTAAAGTTTATGCCACAAATGCTCGCCCAAATGGGATTAATCAAGGCGGCACAGCTCGGTATCGATTTTATTCCTGAAGCACTGATGGTCGCGAGCGGCGGCGTTCCGAAACTCCTCCTTATGGCTGAGTTTGCAGAAGATACCATCCTCGAAGCTGACCAGCATGCAAACGCGGCACGTGAGGCTATTGCCGATATGCACCTCGAAACAAAAATTGAAAAAAATGAGAAAGAGTCTGAAAAATATTGGATTGTCCGACGCGAAAGTTTCAATCTTCTGCGAAAGAATGTGCACAATCTACACACGGCACCCTTTATCGACGATTTTGTAGTCCCGCCGGCAAGCTATCCCGAATTCTTACCGAAATTGAATGCTATTCTCGCAAAATATTCATCTCATTTCATCTATACGGTTGCCGGTCATATCGGTAACGGGAACTTTCACATCATTCCGCTGATGGATCTTTCCAAGGAAGAAAATCGGCAAGTCATCTTGGATCTCGCGCCCGAAGTCTACAAGCTCGTCATTTCAGTCGGCGGTACCACCACGGGCGAGCACAATGACGGCATTATCCGCACCCCCTACCTCCCGATGCTTTTCGGTCCTGAAATGATTACACTCTTCGAGAAGACCAAAAAAACTTTTGATCCGTTGAACATCCTCAATCCCGGGAAAAAAGTCGGCGGTACCTTTGCCGATATTAAAAACGATATGATTACCATGATGGAGTAGTTCTATGCGATCCTTACTCACCCGCATTGGTATTCTCCTTACCGTAAGCGCAGTACCCGTTATCACCTCTGCACACGAAGTGTATGTACTTACTCCTGCAGAAATTAAGTACGGACTACAAACCCCTTCGTTTAATGAGCTCGCAACCATAGGATCCTACTTTTTTCAATTTACGTTCTGGGGCTTAATTGCAGTAGTAACGATTGTCGTTGTATTTTTTATCTCTATAATTCGACCGCTCGAACGTCTTCTTGATCCGGTTCTTACTCGCGCGCGCCGCTACGCAGAACCGGTCGCCCGCATTACGATTGGACTCTCTTTTATAGCCGCGGCGTACTATGGCGCAACGTATGGCCCCGAACTCCCCATCCTCGCAACTTTTGGTGCGGCTACCTTTGCCATACGACTCATCCTTGTGGGTATAGGGGTAATGCTTATTGCAAACGTCTACAGTGAAATAGCCGCTCTCATAGCACTCGCTCTTTTTATTTTTTCTGTATACGCCCATGGCATGTACATGCTGACGTATGCAAATTATTTTGGCGATATACTACTCATACTTGTTCTTGGTACCTGGAGTAGTCGGCATCTTTTTTCAAAAAAACTCGCGCCGTATGCATTCCCTTTTCTGCGTGTGTGTTTTGGAATCTCACTTTTCTACGCATCACTCTATGCAAAAATCCTACACAATACGCTTGCCCTGCAAGTAGCAAGTCTTCCGCTTGCGGGACATGCAACAAGTATTTCCCACGTATTTGGATTTGATCCCCATTTCCTCGTGCTCGGTGCGGCTATTATTGAAATACTCATCGCCCTGTTCTTTATTCTTGGTATTGAAATACGTTTTACCGCCCTATTCCTTCTCTTTTGGCTCTCACTCTCACTCTGGTATTTTGGCGAAGTAGTGTGGCCGCACCTTATCCTTATCGGTATTCCAATCGCATTTATGTTGTACGGCTACGACACCTACAGCCTCGAGGGACGGTTCTTTAAGCGTAGAGATCGAGAGCCGGTGTTCTAGGGCGATAAACAAAACCGCCGCTGGCGCGTAGTAAGTCATACACACCCTATAACCATTAACGCCACCACATGATTTTTCACCTTTTGGATACCGTCGGTACTGCTTGGAAAGCCGTATTGAACTATGCTGTTGCCCATAAGATAGTCGCGACACTCGCCGCCCTGGTTGCCCTCTATGGCGGCTATTACGCCTATGGCATCTATACCGCTCCCGTAACGGCAACTCGCTACGTGACCGCCACGGTCGCCACAAGCACCGTTGTCGCATCACTGACCGAAACCGGGCAAGTGAGCGCTTCGCACCAAATCACCCTTTCACCACAAGCCGCGGGACAAGTGGTCGGCATATACGTGCAGCCGGGCGATGAAGTATACGCAGGCCAAATTATCGCACAGCTTGACGCCACAACCGCCCGACAATCACTAGAGAGTGCCGAGCTCGCTCTGCAAAATGCCGAACTCTCCTATCAACAGACGACCGCTACCGGAACACTTGCACTCAATCTTATTGTCGCTAAAAACAATGTTACGACTGCGACCGTAGGTCTCCAGAAAGCTCATGACGATGCATATGCAGCAATTGCAAATATCTACAGCGACCTTTCGACGGTCGTCACCGGACTTAACACCGTGCTGTACAGTTCAGACAGTACTACACATGCGAACCAAAAAAATATTGACGCCTACACTGACAATGTTTCCTCCCACGACACCAGCATTGGAATCTACCAGAACTCAGCGGCGACCTCATACACGACGGCATATAACGCCTATACTGCAGGTGCGACGGCATACAAAGCAACAAATAATTCTATTTCGAATGATGATCTTATCGCTCTTGCCCAATCAACCTATACCACCGCACAAGTGGTCGCAGATGCCGTCCGTAATTCGCACGATTTCTTCGATCGGGTGATTTCAGATTATTCGCTCTATAACCTCTCCGCATCTCCGGCACTCACAAGTCTTTTTGCCTCTACAAATACCTACACGGCAACCATCTCGACCGATCTCGGCACTGCCCTCTCAAGCCAAAGTTCACTCATCGGCGCCGAACAGACACTCGCACAGGCACAAAATACCCTCCAATCAACCGAAGGCGGAAGTAATACCCTCACGGTCCAATCGGCCGCACTGTCGCTCCAGCAAGCGGAAGATGCAGTAGCAAATGCAAAAACGACTCTTGCTAATTACACGGTAATTGCACCTTTTGCGGGCACCATTGCCGCGGTTGGCGTACAAAAATATGACCAAGCCGGAAGCGGCACTGCCGTAGCGACTCTGGTCACCAATCAGGAAACCGCAGACATCAGTGTGAACGAAGTCGATGCAAGCAAGATTAAAGTCGGACAAAAAGTCTCGCTGTCATTTGATGCGTTGCCAAATGTCACTATCGCCGGCACCGTTGCCTCAATAAATAGCATTGGTTCAGTCTCACAAGGTGTTGTTTCCTATTCCGTTACCATCGGTTTCGACACGTCCAATGGAAGCGTGATGCCGGGAATGAGTGTTACCGCAAACATTATCACCAGTACCGAAACCGGCCTCACGGTTCCCGCAAGCGCACTCAAGGCATTAGGGACCCAGAGCTATGTCGAAGTGTTTGACCCGGCACTTCCGGGAAGTGGCACTGTGACGGGCGCGGTAAGCGCGGTCGCACCGAAGCGGGTTATGGTTATCGCCGGTCTCACCGATAATACAAATAGCATCATCGAGAGCGGTCTCACTGCCGGCGCACAAGTCGTGACCAAAACCATTGCCGGTACCGCCAGCGCCAAGACTACTTCGGCTCCTTCGATTCTAAACGCCGCGGGTGGTGGAGCACGGGCAGGTGGCGGGGCTTTCCGTGCGCTCGGCGGCTAATATGATTGAACTGAAGAATATTACAAAAACGTACGGCGCCGGACCGGAAGCGTACGTTGCTCTGAAAAGCATATCTTTCTCGGTCGAGGAAGGTGAATTTGTCGCGATTATGGGTCCTTCCGGAAGCGGAAAATCGACCCTTATGCACATCATCGGGTGTCTCGACACACCGACCCCCGGAACGTATGTTCTTGACGACCGTGACGTCTCGACCATGACCGACGGCGAGCTCGCACTGGTTCGAAAAGAAAAAATAGGATTTGTCTTTCAAGCCTTCAATCTTCTCCCGCGTACAACAGTCCTGAGGAATGTAGTCCTTCCACTTATGTACTCAAACGTCTCGCCACACGAGCGTGAAGAGCGAGCGACCAAATCACTCGTAGCG
>DATKTB010000024.1:0-6688 GCA_035531355.1 Minisyncoccota bacterium
ATTGTATTTTTCACTCGGTATTGTTTTTTGCACCCAATCACTGGAGAACGCTATGACCTACATAGTACCTGATCCTTCTAAACCCTATCCGGTTCTCTCACTTCTAACCTTTCACTTCGAATCCGGTACGTGCGATTTCAAAAATGGTTTGTGTGCATTCGACAGAGAGATGACCCTTCTCGGAGTTGCTGATACTCCTGTTGATCTTGCGGTAGCATTCCTTACGTTTATTAGTGATGGAAAAGCTCCCTATACTCTCGATGAAGCAGAGAAGGTTGTCGAAGTAATCACCGCTATCTATCAACGCTCTTCCTAAAGACTTCCTTTGCCTGACACCCCGCAAGCGGGGTGTCTTTTTTAAAGAAAACGTCCCGGCACACTATGACCTATTTTGACTCCGTCGCTCATTTCAGGCACAATAGGATTATGGATGAACATGAAGATGAGGTCATTATTGAACCGGAAGGGGAAGGAGAAATGGAACTAGGCAGTCCTGAGGAAGCGCTCACGAAAATGCGTGCCACGCTCGCACTATGCCGCAAAGAGAAGCAAGAATACATGGATGGCTGGCAACGGGCAAAAGCTGATTATGTAAACCTCCTCAAACGATTCGAAGCTGAAAGCAAAACAACGGAACTTCGGGGGAAAATTGTCGCCCTCGAAACATTACTGCCAGCTTTTGACGCGCTTGAGCGAGCAAAAGATCATGGCGAGATTCCCGAAGGATTTACGGCAATTGCGCGACAACTCGAAAATGCATTTGCGGCGCTCGGACTCGAAGAAATTACGACCGTGGGTGAAGAATTTAATCCGGCTATTCACGAAGCACTGGGGCGAGAAATTGTTGATTCTATAGAGAAAGATAATAAAGTCACTGCGGTATTAGAGAAGGGGTGGCGCATAGGAGACACGGTTATCCGGCCGGCCAAAGTGAACGTCTCTCACTTCGGCTAAGTTCTCCTACACAATAAAAAGATATAGAATTAACCGGGAGAGATTCGCAAAGGGATACGAGGAGGTGCGGAAGGGTTGCGGTGGTATACATATTTCCGTAGAATACTTATTGACTTAATTTATTTAAAACATATGGCAAAAATACTTGGTATCGATTTGGGAACCACAAACTCCGCGATGGCGATTATCGAGGGAGGTGAGCCGCGTATTCTTGAAAATGCAGAAGGAGCACGTACCACCCCTTCCATTGTTGCGATAGGGAAGAACGGCGAGCGCATCGTCGGAACACTCGCCAAACGCCAATCAGTCACCAATCCACTAAATACTATTTTCCAAATTAAGCGTTTTATCGGCCACACGTTTGATGAGGCTGACGTTCAAAAAGACAAGGCGGCGGTACCTTTTGAAATGCGCAAAGCTGAGAACGGCGGTATCGAGGTAAAAATGAATGACAAGTGGTATCGCTCCGAAGAAATCTCAGCCATGATTTTGGGAAAGCTGAAAGCAGATGCCGAAGCAAAACTCGGTGAAAAAATTACCCAGGCAGTCATTACGGTCCCCGCATACTTCAATGATGATCAGCGGAGCGCGACAAAAGCGGCAGGACAGATAGCCGGTCTTGAAGTATTACGTATCATTAACGAGCCAACTGCGGCGGCGCTTGCGTACGGCTTTAATAAAAAGAAGGACGAAAAAATTGCGGTCTTTGACTTTGGCGGCGGTACCTTTGATATCTCGGTACTCGAAGTAGGCGGCGATGTTATTGAAGTAAAAAGCACTGACGGCGATGCTCACCTTGGCGGGAAAGATGTCGATCAGAAAATCATTAATTGGCTTGCCGAAGAGTTCCGAAAAGAAAGCGGCATTGATGTCCGTACTGATGCACTCGCACGTCAACGTCTCGATGAGGCGGCTGAGAAGGCTAAAATCGAGCTCTCCAGCGCTCTGGAGACAGAAGTCAATATTCCATTCCTTACGTCGGACGCTTCAGGACCTCGCCACCTTCTCATTAAGATGACCCGTTCAAAACTAGAAGAACTTTCAAGTGAGTTTATCGAGCGAGCGATGGCTATCACCAAGCGCGCAATGGATGCATCGCCTTTTAAAGTTGCTGACATTAATGAGGTTATTCTCGTCGGCGGACAAACACGCATGCCAGCTATTCAAACAGCGGTTGAAAAATTCTTTGGGAAAAAGCCGAACATGAGTGTCAATCCGGACGAGGTGGTTGCTATCGGCGCCGCTATTCAAGCGGGTATCCTTCAGGGTGATGTACACGATATTCTTCTTGTTGACGTTATTCCGCTTTCACTTTCGATTGAAACAATGGGCGGAGTTGCGACTAAGCTTATAGAGCGAAATACGGCAATCCCCACCAGTCGCTCTCAAGTATTCTCAACTGCCGCTGATAATCAATCTTCGGTTGAAATCCACATCACGCAGGGAGAGCGTGCTATGAGTGCTGATAACAAGTCGCTCGGTCAATTCATGCTCGATGGTATTCCTCCCGCACCACGTGGCATGCCACAGGTTGAAGTGACGTTTGACGTTGATGCATCCGGTATTCTCACCGTAAAAGCAAAAGAAAAAACAACCGGAAAAGAACAGAGCATTCGCATCGAAGGTTCAACCGGTCTTTCCAAGGAAGATATTGAAAAGATGACTGCTGACGCGGAAATGCATGCAGCTGATGACGAAAAACGGAAGGGATTAACTGAGGCACGCAATACAGCCGATCAGACCATATATGCGGCAGAAAAGGCAATAAAAGATAATGGCGAAAAGGCCGGCGCGGAAGTAGTGAAGGAGGTGCAAGACAAGATTGATGCGTTGAAAGTTGCCCGCGCGAGCGAAGACAGCGTGACCATTAAAAATGCGACCGACGCCCTTTCTACTGAGCTCTCTAAAATTGGCGAGGCCATTATGAAAGCGGCAGAAGGGCAGACCCCTCCTGGAAATGAGGGTGGCAATCAGACTCCTCCCGGAGCCGAACCGACCGATGCTGAGTTTAAAGAAAAAGAATAACGATGGCAAAGGACTACTACAACGTGCTCGGTGTCGACAAGAAAGCGACACAAGACGATATCAAAAAAGCGTTTCGGAAGCTTGCGCACAAACATCACCCTGATAAGGGAGGCACCGATGAAAAATTCAAAGAGATTACTGAAGCGTACTCTATCTTAAGTGACGAAAAGAAACGTCGTGAGTACGATACGTACGGACAAGCATTCGCTGGAGGAGGTCCTTCATCGGGCGCTCAAGGATTCGGCGGATTTGATTTCAACGGATTCCAACAGGGATTTGGCCAGGGAGGTGTTGATTTTGATTTCGGAGATATCTTTGGCGACATCTTTGGAAAAGGGAGAGGACAATCTCAGACACCACGCGGGCGCGATATTTCCATTGATCTTGAAATCCCTTTTAAAGATGCCGCATTCGGTACCACTCGAACCGTCCTCATCGGAAAAATCTCAACCTGTGATGTTTGTCAGGGAAATGGAGCGAAGCCTGGTACTGATCTTGAGACCTGCCAAACCTGCAATGGAAGCGGTCGGGTACATGAAATGCGCAACTCGATTCTCGGACAGTTCTCAAGCGTCCGCGCCTGTACCGCATGCGATGGAAGCGGAAAAATACCAAAAGAGAAATGTCCTGAATGTAAGGGGCATGGCGTGAAGCGCAAAGAAGAAGAAATAAAAATTATGATTCCTGCCGGAATCGATAATGGCGAGATGATTCGTCTTCCGCAACAAGGAGAAGCTGTAAAAACGGGTGTTCCCGGCGATCTTTACGTGAAGATTCACGTAAAGCCCCATGCAATTTTTCGGCGCGATGGATCAAATCTTATTATGAATCTTCCCGTGAAGCTCACGGACGCCCTCCTGGGATCTACGGTCTCGGTTGAAACACTTGAAGGGAAAGTGCTTGAGGTGAAAATCCCACCCATGAAGCGCATTGAAGAAAATATTCGTGTCCGCGGAAAAGGTATTCCCGAAGGCAACGGATCGGGCGATCTCATCATCCATCTTGAAATTGCACTTCCTACCAAACTCTCAAGCAAGGCAAAGAAAGCAGTTGAGGAATTACGAGGAGAGGGATTGTAGTTTGGGGCGTGTATACTATACGCATGACCGCCACTAACGGACTTGCTCAAGTAAACACACTGGCAACCCATACGGCACTGACGCTCTGGGGTCTCGGGAGCGATTTCCTTATCGTTATCGTTCTCTTCGCTCTCTTATTCCTCTTTGCCTACTATGTTGGACGTGGCCCCTTTGTCGCAGTCCTGCTTGCGTTCTACGCCGCATACGCCCTTTACCTTACTTTCCCGTATATGGCATATGTGCCAAGCGCGCCCGCGTCGACTGCATTTTTTGCCCACGCCGGTCTCTACCTCGCTCTGACTTTCTTGTTCTATATCATTCTCCGACGGGTCGTCGTCTCTGACTTTCTCTATATCGGTCTTCTGGGCCTGTTCGCGCTCTCATTTCTCGGTTCCGCATTCCTCCTCGCGCTCGCGTATCACGTTTTCTCGGTCGCATCGATCTATCACTTCACTCCCGTCGTGAGTGCTCTTTTTGCTGCAAAACAATATTTCTTCTGGTGGTTTGCCGCGCCAGCCATAGGTCTCTTTTTCCTCGCACGGTAGATGTTATAGTTGCCCTATGAGCCTCGCTGAAGACTTACAAGCACGCGGATTAATTGAACATTTCTCTGCGCCAATCGATGAAATACTCTCCGAGCCGCGGACGGTATACCTTGGTATTGATCCGACTGCTGATTCAATTCAGATAGGAAATCTCGCAGTAGTACTGCTCTTGAAACGACTCGCGAGCGCGGGCCACTCTATTGTCTTTCTCGTGGGTGGAGGAACCGGTCAGATAGGTGACCCGCGCGAGAAAGGCGAGCGGGTGATGCTTGATGAGAAAATCGTCGCAATCAATACGCGAGCACTTAAGACTCAGCTAAAGAAAATTCTCGGTTCGGTGCCATTTCGAATGGTTGATAACGCCGACTGGCTCATGAGCACAAAACTTGTTCCGTTTCTACGCGATGTCGGCAAACACTTTACGGTCAATGATCTGATCAAACGAGACATTATCAAAAAGCGTCTCGATACCCCCGACGAAAGTATTTCCTATACTGAATTTACCTACGCACTTTTACAGGGATTTGATTATTTCACCCTTCATCAAAAATACAAAGTCGACCTACAGATCGGAGGTTCTGACCAATGGACAAATATTCTTTCCGGCGTTGATCTCATTCATAAACGTCTCGGAGAAAAGGTGTATGCCCTTGGAATGCCACTTGTTACTGATTCGAATGGAAAAAAGTTTGGCAAATCAGAAGGAAATGCCATTTGGCTCGATCAAAAGAAAACGTCTGCGTTTAATTTCTATCAATTCTGGGTCAACCTATCCGATACCAATATTGAAAAGTATCTCAAAATTTATACTTTCCTTTCGATTGCCGACATCGATGCCTTACTGAAACTCCATCAACAAAATCCAAGCGAACGACAAGCGCAAGAGACCTTAGCGCGCCTCGTAACCGAGATTGTGCACGGTCCGGCAACGACCGCTCAAGTGATCGATGCAACTGAGGCACTTTTTGGCACTACGTCCTTTGACAAACTTTCAAAGGAGGCACGCGCGGTGGCACTCGCTGAAGCCCCCTCAGTCAAGCTTTCAAAAAAAGAACTTGAAAATGGATACTCACTCACTGAAGTACTCGTCGCCGGAAACTTGGCAACCTCAAAGAGTGACGCGCGCCGTTTGATTTTAGGGAAGGGGATTAGTCTTTCTGGTTTCCCCCTTGAAAATCCGGATCAGAAACTCTACCTTGGTGACTTGCCGGGGGGCTATGCGCTCGTACGGAAAGGGAAACAAAATGTTCTTGTCCTTACGTTACGATAGGTAACCAGAATGATAACAAAAAGTTCAACCAATCTTGGTTGAACTTTAGACAGTTATTTCTCATTTTTTATCTGGTTGTAAAAATACAATTAACTTACTAATCTGTCAGTTAGTAGTGGATTACTTCTTGATCTCCCTTACTTAAAATAAAAAGGCCGCTTCGAGTTACTACTCGGAGCGGCCTTGATTGAGTGTGCGTTTTTTTTGGCAGAGGAGTCAGTACTCCCAGGAACCTCAATCGACGGGCGTGCGAAGCCCTATCCCTTGCCGAGCGGAGCCCGGCGCTACATTCTTCGTTGCATAACACCCCCTTCACATGACGATATTACATCCTGCTATTGTTATATAGCATATATACAATTATGTCAATACCTCCACGACGGTGCAACCACAACCCCCTTTTAATGTTTTTATTTGTGCGCCGGGAAGGATTCGAACCTTCGTAGGACTATGTCCGACAGGTTTACAGCCTGTTGCGATTGACCACTCCGCCACCGACGCAATAGAAACGAGTATATCAGTTTGACCCGTAAATACAATTTAAATCCGTAGTATACTATCGAGGTATGAACGAGTTTTTAAAGATGGATATCTTCTTTTTCGTCACCACAATTGCGGTACTCGTACTCGCTTTTCTTTCTGCTTTTGTTTTATGGCGATTACAGAGAATTCTTAAGAATGTCGAACATATTTCTGAGCAAGTCGCGCACGAGAGTGACGACATACGCAAAGATATTTCTGAAATGCGAAGTGATATTCGACGTGGAAAAGGTCGTTTGAAATCATTATTTGGTTTCCTGAAAAAGAGCGGAAAA
>DATKTB010000025.1:0-3386 GCA_035531355.1 Minisyncoccota bacterium
ATGGCGTCTTTGGTGAGAAGAAATTCATGGGGAAAACATACATGGGGACGAGTCGTACGTCTTTTCTCATTAACCCTTCCGGAAAGATTGAGAAAATATACGAGCACGTGAAGCCTGAAAAACATGCCGCCGAAGTGATTGCTGATATTACGAAATCACTTCCAGCGAATACGTGAAGCAGGTGCGCTTGAAAAAGGGCGCCTGCAGGACTAGAATGCTTAAGTTCTTTGATAGAAGTTATTTTGTTTGCCAGAGCAGAAAGTGACGGTATCGACACGCGGTCTTTTTCTGCTCTGGCAAACTCTCAAAATAAGAGAACCACGGCATCGCCTCGTATCCGAAAGAACTCCGGCACACACGGGAGAGAATCATGAGTAAATCGATGGTTGTCACGAAACCTGAATATGATTTTCGGGGAAACCGAATCATCAACTGTTCCGCCAAGCCCGTCATTCCGCAGGGGATGATTTTGCATGAACACACCAAAGGGGACGCTTTTTATTCGTGGAACAAAGAGGACCAAAAAAACGCGCTCTGGAAAATAGGTGCTCAAGATAAAGCGTCTAGCTCCGTGAGCGGCCATGCGGTCTTGAAAAAGTTGGGACGAAGGAGTGTTTTCAATGCCACTGCGCTCGACAACCTTCTGGTGGAGACAGACCTCATACCGGAGGACGAGTGGTCGGGAAAATACATTTTCTTTCCAGGGACTATCTTCCGCAGTATTACGTCTCATTTTCTCTTCGCTCGGTATTTGTATCGAGCGGAAAATAGGAGATGGCAATCAGGCACGAAGTGCCTGAGCTACAACTGGCCAAGCAATCACTACATGGCTTTACAACTCGACTACTGATGCTCATCGCACCCATACACTGATCTTTTGTTTTATCCTATCCCGCACGTATCTTTTTCAGATACGTGCGGGATTCCTTTTTCATAAGGTACAAAAGATGCACGAAATACATTCTCCCTATAGAATCAACGAATGCCTCCCCTTGCCTCCCCCGAACCAACCGACGACGAACATAAGAACATTATGGTCATCATTGGGGCGCTCATGCTCGCCATGCTCCTTGCGGCGCTTGACCAAACAATCGTTTCAACTGCGCTCCCGCGCATCGCAAGTGACTTTAATGCCCTCAACGAGTTGTCCTGGGTGGTCACTGCTTACCTTCTTACCAGTGCCGTATCAACACCGCTCTACGGCAAGCTGAGCGATCTCTACGGGCGAAAACTGATGCTCTCCCTCGCGATTGTCATATTCCTCATCGGCTCTGCCTTGTCGGGCATGTCACAAAATATTGTCGAATTAATTATCTTCCGCGGCGTACAAGGTCTTGGCGCCGGAGGGCTTATGACGCTCGTCCTTGCGGCAATCGGCGACGTTGTTTCTCCTCGGAATCGGGGACGCTACCAGGGATATTTTGGCGCAGTCTTCGGTCTCGCAAGTGTCGCAGGGCCCTTGCTCGGCGGTATCTTTACCGACCAACTCTCCTGGCGTTGGATTTTCTACATCAATATTCCACTCGGACTGGTCGCGCTTGCGGCAATCTATTTTCGTCTCCCGGAACATAAATATTATCGAAAACATTCGATTGATTATGCCGGCGCCATACTTCTGTCGACGAGCATTGTCTCTCTCTTACTGATCGCGATGTGGGGCGGGACACTGTATGCATGGAGTTCACCGGCCATACTCCTGTTAAGCACCCTCTGCGGCATCTCGACGATAGGCTTTCTCTGGCAGGAGAGACGGGCCAAAGAAGCGCTTATCCCGCTCTCGCTTTTTCGAAACTCCATCTTCCGCGTTTCATCACTTCTCTCACTCATCTCAGGTATCGCAATGTTTGCCGCTATTATTTATCTTCCTGAATACCAGCAAGTGGTACGAGGTTATTCTGCAACAAAATCCGGACTTCTCATGCTTCCGCTTGTCTTTGGACTTTTCCTTGCTTCGATCGTATCCGGACGTCTGATTTCTCACACCGGCAAGTATCGTCTCTTCCCTATTTTGGGTACCGCCATCACTATCTATGGTCTCTGGCTCTTAAGTCATGTCGGCGTCGCAACATCGCAATGGACACTTTCCATATGGATGTTTATCACCGGTCTCGGTATCGGATCGTACATGCAAGTTATGACGCTCGCGGTACAAAACGCCGTCCACCCGAAAGATCTCGGTACGGCCACCTCAACCGTTACTTTTTTCCGCAGTATCGGAAGCACTATCGGAACTGCGATTTTGGGAGCTGTACTTATCGCCCGGTTCTCGACCCACCTGACAGAACGAATACCAAATATAGGAAACGGTTTTGCGACAGGACTCGGTACGAGTCTCGGCCAGATATACAGTCTTCCCCCGGCCATTGCCGCACAGGTCCTTGGCGCATTCGCCGCCGCTTTCCAAGACATGTTTTTGTGGACTCTTCCTTTTGCGGCACTGGCATTCATCGTCTCACTTTTCCTGAAAGAGCAGGCGCTTCGCACTGATACCCGTGACGTCTCCGAAGGAGGAGCATTTGGTTTATAAACGGAAAGAATATTTTTATAAAAATCGTACGGGTGAGAGCGTATACTTACCGAATGAAGCGGCGTATAGGTATAGCCATCATGAGTAGCTTTTCGGTACTCGTCGCCGGTATCTTATTCACCAATGTTCTTTTCTATGTGGCGTCCAAACCATATATCTATAGCACGCCTGATACCGCACCGAGCGCCGAAGTTGCACTCATACCGGGAGCGGCGCTCACGGCCCACCAAACACCGGCTCCTATTTTCATTGATCGGGTGAATACCGCTATCGCACTGTATAAAGCAGGACAGGTATCGAAAATACTTGTCTCGGGTGACAACGGCACTCTAAGTCATAACGAAGTGAATCCGGTTAAGCGCTACCTGCTCAGTCAGGGAATTCCCGAACAAGATATTTTCCTTGACCATGCCGGCTTCAATACCTATAGCAGTATGTATCGTGCGCGGGCTATTTTCGGCGTAACGTCCGCTCTCATCACGTCGCAAGCGTTTCATCTTCCTCGCGCCGTCTTTATTGCACGGAGCCTCGGCATGCAAGCCTTTGGGGTACGCACAAATACAAAACATATTCTTTTTCGTAATTATATACGCGAAATATTTGCAGATGAAAAAGCATTATTTGACCTCGTCTTTCATACACAGCCAAAATACTTAGGTCCCACGATACCCATCACTGGAGACGGAAGAAACTACCCCTAATTCTCTTTCGGCATGAACAAAAAGAACTGATGGGGTATACTGTCAGCATAAATATGTTTGAAAAACTTTTCCGCAATACTACCGAGAGTGAGAAGAATGCTGCCGTCGAGGCTATTATTGCTCATGCCACCCCCCGACAAGGATTCTTCCTTATGCTT